>CACXAO010000001.1 GCA_902765625.1 uncultured Ruminococcus sp.
TGGTGTTCACGCAGTTCAGGGAGCTGACGGGACATTTGGACGACTATCTCGCCGAGGTATTCGGCAGACGCGGCGGGGTGATCCACGGCGGCGTTCCCGTCAAGGAGCGTACCGCGATCGTCGAGCGGTTCCAGAGCGAGAGCTATGTGCCGTATCTGGTGCTTTCCGTCAAGGCGGGCGGCACCGGGCTGAATCTGACAAAGGCGAACCACGTCATTCATTTTGACCGCTGGTGGAATCCGTCGGTGGAGAATCAGGCGACCGACCGCGCGTTCCGCATCGGTCAGGACAAAAATGTGATGGTGCATAAATTCGTCTGCAAAGGCTCTGTCGAGGAAAAGATTGACGCTTTGATTTCCTCGAAAAAGGAGCTCGCCGAGAATGTCATCGGCGCGGGCGGCGAGAGCTGGATCACAGAAATGGGCAACGACGAGCTGATGAAGCTGCTGCGATTGGAGGCGTAAGAAATGGCGCGGTATTGGAATGAAATGAACTATCCTCAGCCCACCGAGGAGGAACTGAAAGAAAACGCGAAGAATACGCGGAAAAAAGCGGCAGCAAAGGGGCAGACGCTGCACCCGATCGTGATCAAATCAAGGCAGATCGCTAACAGCTGGTGGGGCAAGGCGTGGTGTCAGAATCTTGAGCGTTACGCCGATTTCGATACCAGACTGCCGCGCGGCAGACGCTATGTCCGCACGGGCGCGGTGATCGATTTGCAAATCAAAAAGGGCAAAATTCAGGCACGTGTGCAGGGTACGCGCAAAACGCCCTACAAGGTGGAGATCCGTATCAGTCCGCTGTCGGAGCGGCGCATTGAGGAAATCACCGGCAAGTGCGAAACGCGCGTGGAAACGCTCGACCAGCTCGTGAACGGCGACTTCCCGAAGGAACTGAAGGACGTGTTTTTGGAGGATGGCGGACTGTTCCCCGAGCCGCGTGAAATCTCCTTTTCCTGCTCCTGCCCCGACTGGGCGGTGATGTGCAAGCATGTTGCGGCGTCCCTTTACGGCGTCGGCGCAAGGCTCGACGAGGAACCGCTGCTGTTCTTTTCACTGCGCGGCGTTGATACCAATAAATTCGTGGACGTGGTTATCTCAAGCCGCGTGGAATCCATGCTCGCAAACGTCGATAAGCCGAGCGACAGAATCATTCGGGATACAAGATTGGAAGATTTGTTCGGAGTTTTGTAGGAGGAAATCATGTATCAGGTAATCGAAAAGGATTGGAAGCTGTTCCGCAAGCTGCTGCCCGGCTGGCAGGAAGCGTATATGGAGCGGCTCGCAAAGGAATATATCGAATTGCTCAGCAGCGACAGGCAGGCGTCTGATAAATTTTGGGAGCTTGATCAACGAATCAAACAGGATAAGCGGCGCACAGGCGTGTTGGCGAGAGGGGTAAGCCGTTCCAATATGTTTCAGCTTATCATCAATCTGATTTATGAGGAAACGATTTCCGAGGACGACTTAAAAGAGTTTAGCGAAAGCCTTCGTGAGAATATCCATGTATGGCTCGAAATTGACAGAAGATATCGTGATGAATAAAAACAGGCTCTGCACAGAATTGCCGTCGTGCGGAGCCTGTTAATTTTCAGATTTATAAATTTTTATTCTTATTTCCTGTCTATCATCCCATAGTTACGCAATTCCCGATGATAAGCCGTTCTTCTGGAATACTGCTGCTTCCAATTCAACAGATAGTCGTTTTTGGACGATATCCTGCCCTCGGATTCCATGATTTCGCCGATAACTGCCGCGTATGCCGCGCATGTTGCGTAATCATTACGCAGATTGTATTGCATCACGTTGGCTGTGTACTGTGCGCAGTGCTTTTGCAGAATATCTAACGCGCTTTCGCGGTCGGGCAAAGGCGTATGGCTGCGGCATTTTTGCAGACAATCCCACAACATATCGGTATTATCTGAAATCTCGCTTATACCAAGTCCTTTGACATATTCTTTTGCATGGAATGGCAAAGCGGTTTCGAGAATGCGCAGCATTTCCTTGCCGCCCTCACGGATTGCACCGTCAGGATACAAAAACAGGGCGATCAACGCGGCTCCTTGCAGAAAGATTCCTGAATCATAGCTGCTGTTTGGCATAAACAAATCCGCATAAGCGTTTTGAAATTCACCGCTTAAAAAACGGCTGAATCTGACGGTACTCTCTCCAAGCCTGTTGTGCTTAAGAAAACTTTTGAAATGCTGTTCGTGATAGTCAGAAATCATTGACTGTAATTCTTCAAGGCATTTCTCATAATCGGGGTGATTCACTAAAGCACGGAGATAGTTTACGGCGGTGCTGTTTGAACGGAACGCCTCTGTCCGGCAGTATGCAGCACATTCAGCGTTGCCGAGTTTGAGCGCGGTTTCTGCAGTTTGCAAGGCTATTTCGCTTCGCACAATATCATTAGGGTCGATGCTGCCAAGAGCCTCCAACCCGGTTTCTAACCTTGCTGCGACATTGTCCTGCAAGGAAAGCACCTTTAAATACAGCTCGGGGTGAAGCTTAACAGACTGACGCGCTGTTTCCAAAGCGCTCACCGGATCAGCTTGCATTTCCATTGCTTCATCTAAATAATCGTCAGCTGCAGGATCCTCTTTGGTTTGAAGATAAAGAATCCAGTCCTTTAGAAATGCATCAAAGTCGGGCAGTTCCTTGGGAGAGTGCTGCATCAGTTCTTCCAGCGTCCAGCCCGCGAAATGGTTAAAGTGCGTTCCGACCCGATATAAGGCTGCGGCGCGCTCTTGTCCCGAAGATGTAAAGTAGACGGCGCAGGCAATATCCAACAGCATAAGTTTTGCTGAAAAATCCACAAGGTCGTACGTTTCGAGATCCTCAATATTCAGTGTATCGTCATTGTAATCCGAATACTCCCCGTCTGCCTGAACTTCTAAAATCAGCAGAATATGACCGATACGGCGGGCTTGTTCGTACTCCTCGCAGGCAATGAGCCGGTGCAGCTCCGAGCCGGCGTCTTCAATGACAGAAAGAAGGTCGTCGTTGTCTTCAAAGAGGAAATCCGGCTCGTCAGAGGCATACCAATCGTCCCACTCTTCGTTATATTCGGAATCAAGACGGTATTCACCCGAAATGATTTTGGCAAGCTCTTCATACAAATCATCAGGAACCGTTTCTTCGGTTCCAGTCTCCTCAATATAATCATCGCTTAACATGGACACTAACCAATCCCTGCGTTCCTCAGGCAAGGTCCGCGCGATATGATGGATGCTTTCTGCAAGCTCCTCCTTTGTCATTTTTGAAGTCGTTTCATCAATCATTTTCAGAAATTGCGGTAGATTCATCATTTGTCACCCTTTTTTGAAATCTTTAGATTCAGTATAGCACCTAATGACGTGAATTACAACGAAAAACAGGCTCGGCGTAACAGAAATTACACCGAGCCTGTCAATATTAATAATAATTTCCCCTCTCGAATACACACTGATAAAAACTGCCTTCGTCAATATGTACTATCTCCAGCCCATTCTGTTGTGCAAGTCCAACATGGCGAAGCAGAATTTTTGCCAGTTTTTCAACGTTATCTGTGACGGGTCACCCTCGCGGATACGCAGTGTTCTAATTCCTGTAGCTTTCATATCCAAATCTCCTTAAAGAATTATTTAGCAAATGTTTTGCAAGATTATTGTTTGGAATAGAAAAATTTTTATTCGTAAGTTTCCGCGTTGGAGGAATTTGGAAGGCATATCAAAAGATATTGAACGTAAAAAATTTTAGGAACCTCTAAAAATCTCTATGGGTAACCGCAGAAGCTACAGAACCGACCACCCGGCCAACATCCTTCCGGATCAAGCCTGGCGACAACGAGCTGCCCTTTATTCCAAATAAATGATCTATAGTCCGGTGCTTTGGCACGGGCTTATTTTTTTGACTAAAAAGCTTTTGTCAATATGTGCTGTGCTGCCGGCGGTCAATTCTGTCCGGCAGCCTAAAATTCATTACAACAGGTTGTTTTTAAAAATTTTTACGGCAAGGCGGTATTTGTTGCTCTTTTGTCATACTCTGTGTGATATACTGTAGCCACAGTCAAGGAAATAAATCAAAACAGTAAAGGAGATCGCTATGAACTATATTCTTACTACAGAAAATCTGACTAAAATATACGGACAAAAAAAGGCGGCAAACAACATTAATATTCATATTCGCGAGGGCTCCATTTACGGTTTGATCGGCCGAAACGGAGCAGGCAAGACAACCGTTATGAGAATGATCAGCGGCTTGTCAAAACCCACCGGCGGCAGTTATCAGATGCACGGCGAGCACAGATTCGGCGTGGGAGTTCTGATCGAAAGTCCCGGCATATATCCGAATATGTCAGCCGAAGAAAACCTCAGACTCAAATGTATCGCAATGGGCTGCTACAAAAAGGAATATGTTCAGCAGCTTCTGAGCATAGTCGGTCTGAGCGACACAGGCAAAAAACACGCGGGTTCGTTCTCGCTGGGCATGCGTCAGCGTCTGGGCATTGCGCTCGCGCTGGTAGGCGACCCTAAGATGATCGTTCTCGACGAGCCGATAAACGGTCTTGACCCTCAGGGTATTGTCGAGGTCAGACAGACGCTAGAAAAGCTGAGGCAGGAAAAGGGCATCACCATCATGATTTCCAGCCACATCCTTGACGAGCTTGGAAAGCTGGCTGACAGCTACGGCATTATTCACGAGGGCGAGCTGCTCGACGAGTTTTCAATCGGGGAGCTGTCGACCCGCTGCGGACAGCACGCTGTGGTAAACGCCCCGGATACAAACAGGGCCCTCGAGGTTCTGCACAACGCCGGTTTTGAACAGATCGAGGTTGACCCCGACGGCAAAATCCGCATCGAGGGCGCGATAGACAGAACCTGTGAGATAAACAGGATGCTTATCGGCAGCGGCGTGGATGTAAAGGAAATTTACGTAAAGAACATCTCGCTGGAGGATTATTATCTCAGCGTAACGGGAGGGTATAATAATGGCTAATCTGATCAAAATGGACATGCGCAGGCTGTTCCACTCAAAGGTATTTTACATCACAATGGGCATCGTAGCCTTTTTGAATATCGTAATACTTGCGGCTGTACCGATGGTATCAAAGCTTTTGATGCCGCAGGCAGAGGCAGGAGTAACAAATCTCTCATCGATCATCGCGGGACCGTTTTCGATCGGATGGATGATAATCGCGGTATTTATTTCGATGGTAAGCTTTTCTTACGCCGATATGGCGAACGGCTACATCAAAAATATCGCCGGACAGATTTCGCGCAGAAGCGACTCCGTATTTTCGAAGCTTGTTGTAATAGGAATTCACAATCTTGTGTTCTTCGTAGTTGCTTCGCTCTCGATGCTGCTCGGCAACCTTATCGGCTGCGGCTTGGGCGGAGGTCAGATCGTCGCTGATTCTCAGGTATTCGGCGGAATCCTCACGCTGCTTCTCAAGTGGCTGCTCAGCATGGCGGTTTGCTCGATTCTTCTGTTCTTCACAACAGGCGTCAAAAACAAAACTCTGGCTACCATTATCGGCGTGGTTCTGGGCACAGGCACAATGGGCTTGGTCTACGGCGGAATCAACGCGGCGGTATCCGGTATCTTCAAGGTTGAAGGCTTCGACCTTTCGATGTATATGCCCGACAGCCTGCTTAGCAGCGTTAACGTGACGGACAACACAGGCGTTATCAACGCGGTCATCGTTTCGGCAGCGTTCATCGCGGTGTTCACGGCGCTCACAGTTAAGGTTTTCAATACAAAAGATATAAAATAACACATTCTACCTTTCTTTGGCGGCAGGCACGCGGCAAAACGCTTCGGGTCTGCCGCCTCTCACTTGATTTTTCGGATATTTTTGGTTATAATTGAAACGAGGTGAACGATAATGACAGAGGTACTCCTATTTAATATAGAAAACGGCAAGGCGATTAAGATCAAGAACCTGTGCCGTCAGATGTATATTTCAGCGCGCGTGATTGACGAGAGCGAATACGGCATAAAGCTTTCGACCCTGCTCGGACGCGGTGACGACCGAACCGAAAAGCCGCACGGCGCGATAGACGGCGAAATGCTCTATCTTGC
This sequence comes from uncultured Ruminococcus sp., assembly GCA_902765625.1. Taxonomy (GTDB): domain Bacteria; phylum Bacillota; class Clostridia; order Oscillospirales; family Acutalibacteraceae; genus Ruminococcoides. The sequence goes on from CACXAO010000001.1 coordinate 6,063, forward strand.
GGATTTTAACGGCGGACTGCTCAATATCTTTCTCAATCAGCTCCGCAGACATAAGGCTGCCGTCGCGCTCAAAGCGGTAATGACGGAGACAAACATTGATTTCACTCCGTATGAGCTGTATCATGAGCTGAAAACGGAGCATGAAACGCTGAACGGTACGTCCGGAACACGCAGCAAATAAAACAAGATGAAGCGTCCGTCAGAAGCGGACGTTTTGCTTTGACACTTGACAAATTATTTAAAAAGGCTACAATATTATAGGATAATAAATATAAAGAGGTATCAACACAATCATGGAAAAAAAGCAATTCAAATCCGAATCCAAGCGCCTGCTTGATTTGATGATCAACTCCATCTATACGCACAAGGAGATTTTCCTGCGCGAGCTGATTTCAAACGCAAGCGACGCTATCGACAAGCTCTGCTTTATCGCGCTCACCGACGACAAGCTCGGCATGACCCGCAGCGATTTTTTCATTGAGCTGAGCGCCGACAAGGACAACCGCACCCTCACCGTCACCGACAACGGTATCGGCATGGACAGAGACGACCTCGAGAACAACCTCGGCACCATCGCTTCCTCGGGTTCGTATAAGTTCAAGCAGGAGCTTGAGAATAAATCGGACGACATCGACATCATCGGTCAGTTCGGCGTAGGCTTCTATTCCGCATTCATGGTTGCAAAGCACATCACCGTTATCACAAAGAAGTACGGCAGCGACACCGCCTACCGCTGGGAGTCCTCGGGCGCTGACGGCTACACTATCGAGGAATGCGAGCGCGAGAGCCTCGGCACCGAAATCATCCTCGAGATGAAGGACAACACCGACGACGAAAGCTACGACGAGTTCCTTGAGCAGTACCGCGTTCAGGGTCTTGTAAAGAGATATTCCGACTACATCCGCTATCCGATCGTCATGGAGATGTCAAAGAGCCGCGTCAAGGAGGAGACCAAGGACAGCGAGCATCCCGAGTATGAGGAGTACTTTGAGCGCGAAACCCTCAACAGCATGGTTCCCATCTGGCAGCGTCCCAAGAAGGACGTTACTCAGGACGAGTACGACAAGTTCTATCAGGAAAAGTTCATGGCTATGGAGAAGCCTATCCGCACAATCGTCACCTCCGTCGAGGGCGTTGTGACCTACAAGGCTCTGCTCTATATCCCGACCTCAACTCCCTACGACTACTACACCAAGGAGTACAAAAAGGGTCTGCAGCTCTACTCAAGCGGCGTTCTCATCACCGACAACTGCGAGGAGCTTGTTCCAGAGCACTTCCGCTTTGTAAAGGGTATCGTCGACACCGCCGACCTCTCGCTCAATATTTCGCGCGAAATGCTGCAGCACGACCGTCATCTGCTCACGATAGCCCAGAACCTCGAGAAGAAGGTCAAGAACGAGCTTACCTCGATGCTCAGCAACAGCCGCGAGGACTACGAAAAGTTCTTCAAGGCGTTCGGCAGACAGCTCAAGTACGGCGTAGTTTCCGACTACGGCATGCACAAGGACGAGCTTGTTGACCTGCTGCTCTTCTACTCCTCAACCGAGAAGAAGCCCGTTACTCTCTCTGAGTACGTTGACCGCATGAAGGAGGAACAGAAGTTCATCTACTTCGCTACAGGCGAAAACGCCGCCGCGATCGACGCGCTTCCTCAGACCGAGCTGCTCCGCTCAAAGGGCTTTGAGATCCTCTACTGCACCGAGGATGTTGACGAGTTCACCCTCCAGACACTCATGACCTACAAGGAGAAGAAGTTCTGCTCAGCTACAAACGACGACCTCGGAATCGAGAACGATGAGGAGAAGAAGGACGAGAAGGACAGCTCGGCTGTGCTCACCTTCGTCAAGGAGACCCTCGGCAGCAAGGTCGCTGAGGTTGAGGCTTCAAAGAAGCTCGTTTCTCACCCCGTATGCCTCACCGCAAAGGGCGGCATCTCGTTTGAGATGGAGAAGTACTTCAACGCGGTTCAGCCCGACAGCGGCATGAAGGCACAGCGCGTGCTCGAGCTGAACATGAACCACGCCGCCGTAAAGAAGATGGAGGAGCTGATTCAGACCGATATCGACAAGGCGCGCAAGTACGCCGAGGTGCTTTACTGTCAGGCGCTGCTCATCGCGGGTCTGCCTCTCGAGAACCCCTCGGAGTACACTGACCTCGTTTGCTCGCTGATGTAATTTTAATAAAAAATAAAACCTTGTATCCGATTTGGGTACAAGGTTTTTTGCTTATCTGCGTTTTCTGAGCCGCTTTACCTCGTCGCTGTAGTCCTGCGCAAGGTCTTTAAGCTCCTGCTTGTTTACGGTCAGGCTGCTGCCTGTGATTTCGTTTGTGATGTCGGCATTTTCGCCGCTTGTTTTGAGGGTGAAAATATTGCCGCTCAGCTCGCCGTCGCCGTCAGACTCAAGCGCGGCGGTGATTTCCTTTAATATGCTGCGCTCGGCAAGGAGAAATTCGCCTGCAAGCGCGTATCTGCTTTCGGCAAAAACCGCGACCGGAATCGTCTTTCTGCCTTCCCTGATCTTGAACGTGTATTCCATCGTCAGTCCTCCTCGTAAACCGGAAAGGCAGTGGTGATCTTCTTGCTGTCGTTGAGGTACATATCGATTTCAAGGTCGTTGCAGTAGCCTATCCAAAGCTCGCCCTCGGGATTATCGGAGTCCGCGAGAGCGTAGTCGTAAGCCGTGTTGATGGCGTCAACGACCTCCTGAGGCGACCAGTCGGAAGGGAAGAAGGACGAAAAGCCGTTCTTCTTTACGCCGTCGACCTTGACCTGAGCCTTGAAAACGCCGTGCTTGTCGGTTTTGCTCTGAGTTCCTTCAATTATGCTGCCCTTGCTGTCGGATATGTTGTTGTAGTGGTAGCCGGTTGCCTTGCCTTTGCTGTTGATGTTGCCGTTGAAAATGTGGTTGAGCGTGTTCTTTGCGAAGTTCGAGGTGCCGGTGAGCTTGTCGACGTCCGCCATCGTATAGGTTTTGCCGGCGGTTTTTGATGACGAGCTGCTTTTTGAGGAGCTTGATTCGCCGGTGATCTTGTCCTTGGCTCCGTTTATCCCCGAGGCGATACTGCTTTTTGCGTCGTCAAGACCGGACTCGATCTCGCTTTTGGCGCTGTTCAAATCGGATTCGATTTCGCTTTTCGCGCTGTTCAGGTCAGAACCGATCTCGCTGAACGCGTCGCTCAGATCGGATTTGACGTTATCCGCGGTGCTTTGAGCAATTCCGCAGCCGGCAAGCGCCGAAAGACACAGTACGGCTGTCAGCAGAATCGCGGTCAGTTTTCTTTTCATGCTGTCACTCCTTAAAAATTATTTCATACAGGCATTCCCTGCGTTCTCCTTCGGTAAGGCGGTTGTATCTGCCGCCGTGGGTTTCGAGGTAGTGCATACCGAGCTTTTCCATAACGCGCTTTGAGGCTTGATTTTCGCTGTCGCAGTGGGCGATAAAGCGGTTTATGCCCATCGATCTGCGAAACGCCTCCATCATACCTCTCGCCGCCTCTGCCGCGTAGCCGTGACCCCAGCAGTCGCGTCGGATTATCCAGCCGAGCTCCCCGCGCGAGTAGTCGCCCTCAAAGTACATCGTCATGCCGCCGATGTGCTCGTCTCCGAGCAGAACCGCGAATTCGCAGACGTCGGGCTGCGGCTTTTGCCATTCAAGCTCGGCGCTGCGGATAAACTCAGCCACCTCGCCGCGGCTGGTCTTTGGCAGGTAGACCATCAGCCTTGCGTTTTCGCTGTTCATGGCGTAGGCGCAGGCGCTGTCGAGAAACCTCTCCGACATGGGAACAAGCGTCAGCCGTTCGGTTTGTATTTTCATAATATCACCGTCTTTATTGTATAATAAGACTGACCGGATGTCAATCAAAACAAAAATATTTCAACAAATTGTACGCCTTGTACAAATCAGCCGCAGTGTCGCAATATTTCGGCAAATAACAAGATTTGCGTTGAAAAAGCGCAAAAAGTATGATATAATTGTATTGTCTATATGGAAACTCAAACCATATTTTGAGAGGGTATGAACATGGACAGTTATAGTATTTTATTAAAGGTCATTATGGCGCTCGGCGGTCTCGGTCTGTTTTTGATCGGTATGAAAAACATGGGCGAGGGTCTGGAGCTTGCCGCAGGTAACAAGCTGAGAAATCTGCTGCAGAAAATTACCAGCAACAAGTTCATTGCGATGCTTGTAGGTACGCTCGTCACCGCCGTCATTCAAAGCTCCTCGGCTACCGACGCGATGGTCGTCGGTTTCGCGAACGCCGGACTGATGGAGCTCGGTCAGGCTATAGGCGTGCTGTTCGGCGCCAAAATCGGTACAACGGTCACCTCGCTTCTGATGGCGATCGACATCAAGGCGTTCGTTCCGATTTTCATCTTCCTCGGCGCGATAGTCATCACCTTCAGCCATAAAAACAACCACAAGTACTACGGTCAGATTGCCGCCGGCTTCGGCATGCTGTTCCTAGGTCTTTCGCTGATGAGTGAAAACCTAAAGTGGATGGGCGAGAGCAGCGCGTTTGTCAGCGTCGCGGATAATCTCTCGTTCCCGCTGCTGGGAATTTTGGTCGGCTTCGTCTTTACGGCGATCATCCAAAGCTCCTCGGCTTCCGTCGGTATTCTCATGGCTCTGGCGATGGCCGGAGTTATCACCGACCTCAATCAGGCTGTTTTCGTTATTTACGGCTTCAACGTAGGCGCGTGCTCCGCGGCGTTCATCTCGTCGCTCGGCGCGAACCGTACCGCCAAGCAGATCGCGCTTTCTAACTTCCTCATTTCGAGCATCGGCGCGGTCATTATGACGCTGATCACGATATTCCTGCCGTTTACAACGTGGATCAACATGCTGCTTCCGGCTGAAACGCTCGGTTTGCCGGCGCAGATCTCGGCAACGCACATCTTCTTCAACATCGCGATCACCGTTATCCTACTGCCGTTCTCAAACCTTATCCTCAAGCTCACAACGCTCATTCTGCCCGAGCACGACGAGGACAAGGAGAAGATGGCTGCGGTTTACCTCGATACCCGACTCCTCACCACGCCTCCGATGGCTGTACTCTCGGTTGAAAACGAGTGCAAGCGTCTGGGCGACCTCGCGCGCAAAAACTATATGTACGCGATGAAGGCGTTCTTTGAGCAGGATCAGAAGATCATCGCCAAGGTTGAGAAGAACGAGAAGGTTATCGACTACCTCACCAGCGAGATCACGCGTTTCATCGTAAAGATCAACGGTCTTGACATTCTCGACAGCGACCGCAAAACGATGGGCGTTATGTACTCCGCGATTCAGGATATGGAGCGCATCGGCGACCACGCGGAGAATATTATCGACTGCACAAAGCAGATGATGGACGGCAAGATGAAGTTTACCGAAACGGCAATGCAGGAGCTTCACAACCTTGACGACCTGACCTCGAAGCTGCTCGACGACGGTCTGACGCTCTTTAAGGCTCAGGATATGGACTTCTCGCTTGCCAAGACGATTATCGAGACAGAAAGCTCGCTCGACAGCCACGTTAAGGTTTACAAGTACAACCACATCGGCAGAATGAACGCGGGCATCTGCAGCGCCGAAAACGGCACTGTATTCCTCGATATGCTCACGATCTTGGAGCGCGTAGGCGACCACGCCAACAACGTAGCGTTCTCCATTCCGAGAAACAAGCTCGGCAACATTGTCAAAAAGGCGTAAAAATAACCGAAAATCACGGCGCGGGCGCAGATGTGTCCGCGCTTTTTGACGCGTAATTTATGGAAATTTAATGTCGGCACTTGACGAAAATCGGACTTTTGTTATATAATAATACTCTGATGATAAAATGCAATTAATAAACTACATAGTTGGCAAGGTGAAAAAATGAGAAAATATATATTTGTTCCGCTGCTTGCTCTTATGGTGCTTTTTGCCGCCTGCGGCAAGGAGGAGAGCTCAAGCGTGCCGGAAACTACTGCGGCAACGCGCAGCGAGGCGACCCGAAGCGAAGCTGCAACAGCCGCTAAAACAACCGCGGCAGAGCAGACGACCGCCGCCCAGAGTGAGACAAAGGCGACGGGCACCGTTCCGCCGACAACAGCTCCGGCTACCTCAAAGCCGGTTCAGGACAACATTCCTGCCGATACGATTACCGCCGGTCACATAAATCCTAACCTGAGCGGCATTCAGGGCTACGTTATGAGCGAGATAAGCGCGCTCGCAGTGACGGGCATCAGCCTTGAAAGCGACAGCGTGACCATCGAAAGGGGCGAGACCGCCGAGGTTACGGTTATCTTTGAGCCTTCCTACGCTGCCAACAAGCGCTGCACCGTAGAGACCGACAATTCCTGTGTCAAGGCGACCTACAAGAGCGGTGTGCTCACGCTTATCGGAGAGAAGCAGGGCGACTGCACCGTTAAGGTGACCTCAAACAACGGTTACAGCACGAGCTGCACGGTTACCGTTAAGCCCAGCGACAAGCACGACGCTCCCGAGGAGACGACAGCTGCGGAGCCGACTACCGAGCCTGCCACCGAAGCCTCTCACGAGGAGCCTACAGAGTAAAAAAGCAAAAAATTAAGGAGCCGCGAAGGCTCCTTTTTATTTTATCATAAGCGAGACGGTTGTTACGCCTATGAAGAAAAGCATTAGCAGAATCGTTATCAGTGTAATCGGCGCGGTGAAGAATACCGCAGCCTTTTTTGCACCGGAAATCGGGAAAATACCGCCTTTCATGTGTTCTTTGCGCTTTATTGCGCGCACAAGCTCGATGATACCCATTATGACCGCCGCGGTAATAAGACCGTAAACTATCAGTTCATAAAGCAAAGTAACGATGATTACCGGGATGTTTCCTTGCCGCAGCTCAAAAATCAGGCTTTCGGCGCTGTCGGAAGCGTCTCCGATCAATGTTGTGAACACCACCGTCAGGGTGTTTGCGACAAAGTGGAACAGCATGGTTACCGGCAGCGAACGGCTTTTTGCGAAGATGTACGCTAAGCCGAGTCCCATGACGAAGGTGTAGGGCAGCTGGTCGAGGTTGCCGTGCATGAGCGCGAACATCAGCGACGAAAAGATGACCGCAAAGCCCTGACCCATTATTTCGGTGTGGCGGTACACTGCCGAGCGGAAAAGTATCTCCTCGAATATCGGCGCAAATACCGAGAGCGCGAGAAACGACACCAGAAAACCGCCTGCTCCGTCGCCCATATTTATGTCCGGATCGCTGATTTCTATGTGCAGCAGTGATTCGGCGAACGACTTGATAAGGTTTGTGAATATGCTCGTAAGGAACGCAAGTCCCCATGTAATAACTATCCATTTGAAAATCCGGCCGGCGGACATCTGCGGCTTGCAAAAGGTCTGCCTGAGCCTCAGACCGGTTTCTCTGCGGCGCGTCTTGTAAAAAATCAGCGCGGCGATACTTCCTCCGACGGGATAAACGAAAACATACAGCGCAAGGTAAAAAAGCTCCGGCGGAATCGTGATGTGAAGGGTATTTGTCGCGAATAAATACGCGGTCGAGACGACAGCCGAGAAAAGCTGCATTGACATCACGAAAATCAGCACGGGAAGCGAGCTGTAGTTGGATATTCTCCGGATTTCTTTGTTCATAACAATTCCTCCCGAGAATAATGTACCATACCGAGGAGGTAATGTCAATCAATAGGGAAACTATGAATAAAAAAATACCGTGATTTCCGTGATATTTTTACAGGAAAAAACTGCTTTTTGGTCGATTTTTGTTGCAAAGTGAGCAGAAAAATGGTATACTATGTGAGTATGCGAAAGTGGGAAATAGTATGAAAATCACAAATATAGGCGGTTACCCTTCCGTCAACAGCTATGTTGACGCCAAGCTCGAACGGTATAATTCTTCCGACAAGAGCTTTGAGGCGTTGTTTGAGCTGATGTTCTCCGAGCGCGAAAACGTGCTTTGGGAGGAGAGCAAGGGCTACCGCATTTCAAAAACTACATACGCTCAGGCGAGAGAAAACGTACTAATCCGCGCCGCAAGGCTCAGAGAGCTTCTGCCAAATGCAAAGGAAAGCTCCGTCGTAGGTTTGTACATGGACAATTCGCTTGACTGGATCGAGGTTTTCTGGGCGATACTCTGCGCGGGCTTCTGTCCGCTGCTGCTCAACCTCCGTCTTGACGACGATACGCTAGAATACGCGCTGAGGGTTACGGATGCAGCCGCCGTTGTGTCCGACGGCAAACGCTTCTCCGCGAAAACCGTCCTTGCCGATGAGCTTACGCAGGGCGCGCCCTGTCCCGGCAAAAATAAATTCGGCACTGCGGTTATGGTCATGTCCTCGGGCACCTCGTCTCACGTCAAAATCTGCGCCTACACCGCCGGGGAGTTCTACTGCCAGATTCAGGGCAGCTACAGCATTATCAGGCAGTGCACGCAGGTTAAAAAGCACTACGAGGGCGAGCTGAAGCTGCTGACCTTTCTGCCGTTTTACCACATCTTCGGACTGGTCGCGGTGTATATCTGGTTCGCGTTCTTCTCGCGCACCTTTGTGCGGCTCAACGATATGCAGCCGCAGACGATTACCAACACAATAAAACGCCACAAAGTTACGCACATCTTCGCGGTTCCGCTCTTCTGGGAGAAGGTTTACGAGCAGGCGATGCGGACTATCTCGGAACGCGGCGAAAAGACCGTCAAGAAGTTCAACAAGGGCATGGAAATCAGCCGTAAGCTCGGCGATTCTCCGCTTTCGGACGTTTTTTCGAAAAAGGCGTTCAGGGAGGTTCGCGACGGAATGTTCGGCGAGAGCGTGCAGTTCATGATCACCGGCGGCAGCTACATCAGCTCTCAGGTGATGGAGTTCTTCAACGCCATCGGTTACCGCCTCGCGGACGGCTACGGCATGAGCGAGATCGGCATTACCTCTGTCGAGCTGAGCGGCAAGCGCAGCCGGCTCAATTCATGCTCGGTCGGTACGCCGATGATGGGCATGGAGTATAAGATAAATCCGGACGGCGAGCTTCTCGTGCGCGGCAAGGCGATGGCGAAATACATCATCGAGGACGGCGAAAAGCACTCAAACGAGGGTTGGTTCAACACTCACGACCTCGCTTCCTTCGAGAACGGATGCTACCGCATTCTGGGCAGGCGCGACGATTTGATCATTGCTCCGAACGGCGAGAATCTCAACCCGAATCTCATCGAGAGCAAGCTCGAGGTTTCGGGCGTGCGCGGAGTGTGTCTTGTTGCGGCGCAGGAAAATGAAAAACATGTGCCGACGCTTTTGGTGTCGGTCAGCAAATATATCACGGGCGAGCGTCTGAGCACTGTTGAAAAGCAGCTCAGAGCAAAAATCGCCGGGCTGAATCTTTCGGGTCAGATAACGCGGCTTGTCTTTGTTGAGGACAGCCTGATGACCGACGCCGAGTTCAAGCTCAACCGCGCAAGGCTCTCAAAGGCGCTTGGAAACGGAGAACTTACCGAGGTCGTGCCCGACCGCGCGCTTGCAGGCAGAGCCGACGACGAGATCGCGCGCAAAATCACTCTGATGTTCGCGATGGCGCTTCAAAAGCCCGAGGACGAAATCGGCTACGACGCTGATTTCTTTACCGACCTCGGCGGCACAAGCCTCGATTACTTCTCGCTTGTAGCCGGTCTGCGCGACGAGTTCCGCGTTTCCTTCCACACGGGCGACATGAGTCTGAGCACCGTGAGGGAGCTTCACGATTACATTTTGGAGAAACAGTAAACTGTATGCTGACAGAATTTTTCAACGGGTTTGTAAAGGCGACGGGCTGGCCTGCCTACAAAATCGCCTTTCGAACCAAGATATATTACGAGGACAAGAGCGTTCAGAGCAGGCGTATCAAAGGCGCCGCGATGGTTGTTTCAAACCACACCTCGGTTTTTGACTACGCGGTTCTGCTCTTTGTGTTCTTCACGCGAACCCTGCGCGTGCAGATGGCGGAGGTGCTGTTTCAAAAGCAGCCGCTCGGTATTTTCCTCAAAATGATGGGCGGCGTCTACGTCAACCGCGATACTCACGACTTCGGATTTCTCGCCGAGTCCGAGGAGCATCTGCGCCGCGGCAGGGTAGTGGGAGTGTTCCCGGAGAGCCGCCTTCCGCTAAAGGGAGAGGAAACTCCGCTCCCGTTTAAGCCGAGCGCGGCATATCTCGCTCTGGCGGCGGACGTTCCCGTTATTCCCGTCTACACGAACGGGTCTTATTTCAACCTCAAAAAGCGTGCGAGGGTCATCGTGGGAAAGCCGATGTATCCGCGCGACTGCGTTTCGGACAGCAATGACGAGAAAGAAAACATCCGCATTTTCGGCGAAGCCATGAGAGAGCGGATAATTGAACTGGAGAGATTGCTCAATGAGCAAACCAAATAAAGCGAGGGTATTTTCCCTCAAAAATTTTCCGCATGATTTTGTGTGGATAACAGGCGCGCCGGTTGTGCTGTGGCACCGCCCGAAGATGATTTACACAAGCGATAAGGCGAAGGAAAAGATCCGCGGAGGCGCGCTGCTGATCGCAAACCACACGGGTGTTTCAGACCCCGTTTACATGATGATAGGCGTTCCGTACCGCAGACACTTCTTCGTTGTCAGCGAGGAGGTCATGGACAAGCCCGTCGGCAGGCTGCTCAGGGCTATGCGCTGCATACGTATCGACCGCAATAACCCGAACCTCGCCACCTTCCGCGAAATCGTAGCACGGCTCAAGAGCGGCGAGCTGATATCGATGTTTCCCGAGGGACGCATCAGCGTTGAGGACGGCACGTCAGAATTCAAATCCGGAATGGTGCTGATGGCGGTGCGCAGCGGCGTGCCGATAGTGCCGATGTATATCAAACCGAAAACAAAACCGACCGAGAGGCTGACGATTGTATTGGGGGAACGGGTCAGCGTCACGGAGCTTTACGGCGAGCATCCGACCTTCGCCCAGATAGACGCGGCTACAAAGCTGCTCTACGAGCGCGAAACGGAGCTTAGCGGTTTTATTGATAAAAATTACAAATAAGAAGGAGTTGCAAAATGGATTCAAGAGAGTATTTCAGAAAATTTACCGACGCGGAGGAATTTGACCGCATTGCAGAAAAGCCCACCGTCACCGCTATGTGGCGCGATTGCGCGAAGGAGTTCGCAGACAGCACAGCCGTTGTTTTCAAGGGCAAGAGCCACACCTTTGCTCAGCTTGAGAGCGACGCCGCAGGCTTCCGCACCGTGCTCGGCAAGACTGCCAAGGACGGCAGGCGCATAGGCATCCTCAGCGCGAACTCATATGATTTTGTAAAGGCTTACCTCGCGGTCGTGACATCAGGCCGCACCGCCGTCATTTTGCCGGCTCACCTCGACCAAAGAAGCGTTTTCGGCTGCTCGATGATGTTCGGACTCGACGCATTGGTCTATCAGCCCGAGCTCAAGGAGAGCGTAAGTCTCGTAAAGGCTCCGCTTATCGATATCACTGAGGTCAGCGACGAAAAGACCGACATGACCGACTGCGACGAAAAGACTCCCTGCGTTATGATGTTCACCGGCGGCACCACCGGCAAGAGCAAGTGCGCGCTTCTCTCAAACGGCGCGGTCATGCAGGGCACCGTTAACGGCTGCTACGGCTATTCGGGCGTTTTCGGACAGCGCTATATGCTCGTTCTGCCCTTGTCGCACGTGTTCGGACTGATCCGCAACCTCATGACCTCGCTCTACACCGGCAGCGCTCTCTGGATCTGCGACAACAACAAGAATATGTACCGCGACATTCAGGTATTCAAGCCCACCGTGCTCGTATTCGTTCCCGCGCTTGCCGAGATGTCTCTCGCGCTCTCGAAGCAGTTCGGCAAAAATATGCTCGGCGACGATTTGAAGTACATCATCTGCGGCGCTGCTGCTGTCGCGCCTTACCTCATTGAGGAGTACGACAAAATCGGCGTTCAGCTTCTACAGGGCTACGGCCTTACCGAGACCGCGAATCTCGTTTCGGGCAATCCCGAAAGCCTCAAGTACCCCGACTCCATCGGCTTCCCGTACCCGAATCAGGAGTTCAAGACCGTTGACGGCGAGCTTTGGATCCGCGGCAAGAACATGATGGATTGCTACGTAGGCGGCGACGAGACCGGCTTTGACGAGGACGGCTGGTTCCACACCGGCGACCTTGTGAGCATTGACGAAAACGGCCTGCTCAGAATTACCGGCAGAACAAAGGAGATCATCGTTCTCTCAAACGGCGAGAACGTATCTCCGGCGGAGCTTGAAACTCACTTCAACGCGCTTCCGTTTATTCAGGATTCTCAGGTATTCGAGGACGTAGCCGAGAACGGCAGGCACATCCTCGCGCTCGAGGTAGTGCCGCGCAAGACCGTTATTGCAAATATGAACGTTGAAAATATTAAGGAATACATCATTTCGGAGCTTGAAAAGGTCAACCTCACGCTGCCCTCTTTCCAGAGAGTGACGCGGATTGAGGTTCGCGACAGCGACTTTGAACGCACACCGAGCATGAAGATTGCGAGATATAAGAAATGCTGATGACAAGACAGGAAATTTTTGACAGACTAAAGGAAATCCTCGTTGCGGCGGACAGCGGCAACAAGGCTATCACCGAGAACAGCAGCGAGCAGTCGCGCCTGAAGGAGGACTTCGGACTCAACTCGGTGAATATACTATATATGGTTATCGCGATCGAGGAGGCGTTCGGCATTTATTTCGACGAGGTCGGAGTAAACTCGTTCGCCACGGTCGGCGAGGTCATCGACTACATTGAGGGCAAGCTGAAATGAAGTGGGAGCCTACCGACTGCAAGCCGGGCGACATGGTACGCATCCGCCTAGGCTCGATTTATCACTACGGCGTGTTTCTGAACGAGGACGAGGTAGTTCAGTTCGGATATCCGCCGATCCCGGAGTTTCAGGAGCAAAACGCGGTTGTCACGGTCGTAGCCGTTGACATCGACACCTTCGCCTGCGGACATATCGTCGAGGTCGCCTCGCTCGACCGCAAGGAAAGAAAAAAGCGCCTGCCGCCCGAAAAAACCGCCGAGATCGCGCGCTCAAGAATAGGCACGGGCGGTTACAACATCATTCACAACAACTGCGAGCACCTTGCCTACGAATGCGTGTTCGGAGAGAAAAAGAGCGAGCAGACGGACGCTATCCGCGCCTTCTGGAGAGAGAAATTCAATAAAGAAGTGTAAGACCCTTGCAAATGATTATTATTATCATTCTCATAGTTCTGGCAGTAAGCTATATCGGCTTCATTGTCGTGCCGGCAGTGCTGCTTTACCGCTTTGCTTTCGGCAGAAAGCCGTGCAGCGTTCCGCTCAACGAGTTCGGCACGCTTGAAGGAACAAGATACGCGCCGTTTTCGGAAACGCTTATTCCGGCGGACAAATTTGTGCATTCGCAGCCCTTTGAGGAGATCAGCGTTACCGCGCGCGACGGAGTTTTGCTCCGCGGCAGGTACTTAGGTCAGAATTCGCCGCGCACGATGATCTTTGTTCACGGCTATGCCGGCGCTCCGATAAGCAACTTCTGCGCACAGGCGGAGAGGTTCTGCCGCCTTGGCTGGAACCTTTTGTTCATCACCGAGCGCGCCCACGGAGAAAGCGGCGGCAAACGCCTTGGTTTAGGCGTCCTCGAGCAGTACGATCTGCTCAACTGGATCGACCTTGAAGCTCAGAAAAGCAGCGTTGAGGATATCGTCGTCTACGGCTCGTCAATGGGTTCGACGGCGGTTGCCTACGCGAGCGACAAGATAACCTGCCCGAAGGTCAGGACGCTCGTTGTGGACTGCGGCTTCGTATCGCCGTACCGCCAGCTCGCCTGCGACGGCAGAACCCGCAAGCTGCCGACTGTTTTGCTGCTGCCCGTAATGCGGCTTGTCGCGTGGCTCGATATTCATGAGGACATTCACCGCACAGCGGGGCAGTCGCTTAAAAATACACATATACCCGTCCTTTTCATTCACGGAGAGGCGGACAGAACCGTGCCCATAGCACAGGGCAGGGAAAATTATGAAGCCTGCGGCAGCGAAAAGGAGTTTATCGCCGTCGCCGGCGCAGACCATATCCTCGCCTACGTGACAGGCGGCGAAGAGGTTCAGCGTAAAACAGAGGAGTTTATCAGTAAACACATGAAAGGAAAGTTATCATGAACAAGTATGCAATTATCGCCGACGCTTCGTGCGATCTCGGCGAAAAGTATCAGAAGGAATACGGTATCAGCGTGATCTACGGTCACGTTACCTATCCCGAAAAGGGCGAGCAGCCCACAAAGCTTCAGTGGGACAGTGCCCAGAGAGACGCGTTCTACAAGGAGCTAAGCAAGAACCCCGACGGCTACTCCACAGCGCCGCCCAACGTTGAGGAGTTCAAGAGGGCATTTGAGGAGTACGCCTCAAAGGGTGAGGACGTGCTGTGCATCACCATTTCGGGCGGAATCAGCGGCGCGTTCAACTTTGCTGCTCAGGCAAAGAACGAGGCGCTCAAGAAATATCCTAACGCGAGAATCTGCATTATCGACTCGCTGCGTTTCAGCGTAGGCCACGGACTTCTCGTCATTCTCGCCGCAAAGCTCAGAGCAAACGGCAGAAGCATTGACGAGGTAAGCGCTTATCTCGAGGACAACAAGAACCGCATCCACCAGTGCGGATGGCTCGACGACCTCAGCTTCGTTGCCAAGAAGGGCAGACTCACCCACTCAAAGGCGTTCTTCGGCAAGCTCGCAGGCGTCAAGCCCATCGGCGAGTTCGACTACAACGGTCTTACCACCGTTATCGGCAAGGTAAAGGGCGCAAAGAAGGCGTACAAGGTGCTGCTCAACTACCTCGAGAACACGATCGAAAACGCCTCCGAGCAGACCATCTTCATCGCGCAGACCAGCCGCTATACTCAGGCTGAGAAGTATAAAGAGATGATCATGGAGCGTTTTAAGCCCAAGGACGTTATTATCGTAGACGTATTCCCGTTCTGCGGCGTAAACATCGGTCCGGGTCTTATGGCTGCCTACTATATCGGCAAGCCAATCTCAAAGGGTCTTGTTGAAGAAAAGGCGATGCTTGAAAAACTGATCAAGGCGGAAGGCTGATTGTAATAATTACTATGAAAAACAAGAAAATAAACGGCACGCAATTTGAACAGATGGTGCGCAACGGCCTTGCTTACCTGCGCCAGCGGGAAAAGGAGGTCAATAAGCTCAACGTCTTTCCCGTGGCGGACGGCGACACCGGCACCAATATGTGCGCCACCCTTGAAAACGGAATAAACTACGCCAAGTCCGACGAGATCATGGCGCATTACCTCAAAACTCTCAGTGAGGGTATGCTTTTGGGAGCGCGCGGAAATTCGGGCGTAATCCTCTCGCAGTTTTTCAAGGGAATGCAGCTTGAGCTTTCGCGCTGTGTTGTCGCGGGTCCCGGAGAGCTTCGCAACGCGCTTATCCGCGGCTACCGCAACGCCTACAGCGCGGTCGTAAAGCCCGTTGAGGGCACTATCCTCACGGTTTTCCGCGAGGGAATCGAGCATATCCGTCCGCAAATCAGCCGTGCCACCGCGATCGAGGATCTGCTCCTCATGTACATCGCGGAAATGAAAAAAACTCTCGCCTATACTCCCGAGTTGCTTCCCGTGCTCAAGGAGTCGGGCGTTATCGACAGCGGCGGTCAGGGATTTATCTACATTGTCGAGGGAATGCTCGGCAGTCTTTACGGCGACGTCGTTAAGGACAAAGCGCCTGCTGCAAAGAGCGTTAACGCGCCGGTCAGAAGCGTCGATTTCTCTCTGTTCAACGAGCACAGCAAATTCTCGGACGGCTACTGCATGGAGTTCATTCTGCAGCTTTTGAAGTCGGGCAGCTATATCCAGCTCTTTGACCTCGACCGCTATATCGAGGACATCGGCGTTTACGGCAACTCGCTTGTAGTTGTGCGCGACGGCTCGCGCGTTAAGGTGCACGTTCACACCCTGCGCCCCGAAAAGGTGATAGGACTCAGCCGACAGTACGGCGAATTTCTCACCTTCAAGCTCGAGAACATGCAGCTGCAGCACAACGAGGTAATCAAGGAAGAAAACGACAGCAAAAAGCTGCCTCACAAAAAGCTCGCGATGATCTCGGTAGTCAACGGCGAGGGACTTAAAAATCTCTTTGAGGAGCTGGGATGCGACGTTGTGATCTGCTGCAGCGAGACGATGAACGCTTCGTCGCAGGAATTTATCGACGCGTTCAACCGAATCGACGCTGACGCGATAGTCGTTTTCCCCAACAACAAGAACGTGATTCTCGCGGCTCAGCAGGCGGCGCAGCTTCACGGCGGAGATAACATCCATATCATCCCCTCAAGAAGCATTGCCGAGGGCTACTTCGCGATAGCTATGGACGTTCCCGAGAACGATACGAAATTCCGTATCAGCTCAATGAGAAGCGGACTGCGCGACGTTACTACCCTGATTGAAACAACCGCCTCGCGCGACTACTCTTACCACGACCTGACCTGCCGCAAGGGTGAGGAGATCGTCCTCCTGAACGGCGAGATCGTCAGCGTCAACAAAAACTGGATGGAGAGCCTGATCGAAGCAATGCGCCTTGTGCCGGATATCGACGATATCGAAACAGGCGTGATTTTCAGCGGCGAGGGAGTAACCGAGGACGAGGTCGACGAGCTGAGAGACCGCCTTGAGGAGGAATTCCCGATGCTCGAGGCGGAGATCATCGACGGCGGTCAAAAGGTTTACAGATTTATAATCGGACTTTCATAAGAGGTGAATGGTTTGCAGATATTAATATGGATCCTTGTGGGACTCGCGGCGCTCAGCGTAATTTTCGAGCTGCTTATCGCCGGGGTCATATACACGGTTCTGCTTGTGCGCACCTCCAAAAAGAAGTGGGACAGAGACGTTAAGCTGCCCGACGACGAGGAGTACAAGGAAATGTACTACGAGAGTCTTGAATGGGGCAAGCTCTACGAGGACTACAAGCGTGAGGTAGAGGTAAAAAGCGGCAGATTCAGACTTGTCGGCGAGTATTTTGACTTCGGCGGCGAGAAGGCTGCGATCATCATCGCCGGACGAACCGAGTCGCTCAAATACTCCTACTACTTTGCCGAGCCGTACCGCAAGGCAGGCTACAACATCCTCGTCATCGACAACCGGTCTCACGGCTATTCCGACGGCGTTGTCTGTTCGCTGGGGTACCGCGAGTACAAAGACATGTTCGCGTGGAGCAAGTTGCTTGTTGAGGATTTATGCAACAAGGCGGTTTTCCTGCACGGAATCTGTATAGGCTCGTCGGTCGCGCTTTTTGCGCTCACAAACCCGGAGTGTCCGGATTATATCGAGGGTATGTGCGCCGACGGTATGTACACGCGCTTTGCCGAGAGCTTCAAAAACCACATGGACGAGGACAAGCACCCAAAGTTTGTCGCAAAATCTCTCGTTTATATGTATATGAGGATATTCTCTCACGCGAACGTCGTGACCGACGGTCCCTTGTGGCGCGTGGATAAGCTGAAAAAGCCTATCCTTTTCATTCACAGCCGTAAGGACACCTACTCAACGCCCGATCAGGCGCAGAAGCTTTATGACAAGTGCGGCTCGCCCGACAAGAAGCTTGTCTGGTTCGAAAAAGGCGCGCACTCGCGCGTAAGGGTAAACGCTCCGCAGAAGTACGACGATACGATCATTTCGTTTGTCAGCAATTTAAAATAACAACAGGGCTGTCCGCGACAGCCCTTAGTTTGTATATATGCAAAATTTTTGTCAACAATAAAGGAGGAACACGATGAAACCAAAGCTGCATAAAATACTCAGGAGAGTGGTCGTTATCGCCATCGTATTCGTCCTTGTGTTTTCGCTGAGCTCGGTGATATTCTCGGCGGTGTTTTTTCATTTCATGTTCGCGCGCCGCGACAGCGTGCCGGAGTACGTAACGATCAGCTATTCGCTCATCGATACCTCGCGCTACAGCCGACGCGCCGTGACGTTCCTTTCGGGCGAAAACAAGCTCAGGGGTTACCTCTACGGCGAGCAGAACAAAACCGGTCTGATAATAATCGCGCCCGGAATCAACTCCGACGCGGACGCACACCTCGCGGAGACGATGCGGTTTGTCGACAGCGGCTACGCGGTTCTCGCCTACGACGCGACGGGAATGTTTGAAAGCGAGGGAGACAGCCGTATCGGCTTGCAGCAGTCGAAGCGCGACTTGCTCGCGGCGATCGACTTCGCGGCTGAGGACTCCGCCACAAGCGGAATGCCCGTCTTTTTGTACGGGCACAGCCTCGGCGCGTACGCGGCTGCCGCTGCCCTTGAGCAGACCGACGTTGAGGCGGCGATCTGCCTTTCGGGGTTCGATTCTCCCGTCGGAACGATGCACGGCACCGCAAAGGGCTACGTGGGATTTTTGGCGGACATAGAATACCCGTTTTTGTACCTGCAAAACGTGATCGTTTTCGGCAGCGACGCTGACAGCCGCGCGGTTGACGGCGTTAATTCGGGCGACACGCCTGTTTTGATTTGCTACGGCAGCGGCGACAAGGTGATACCGTATGAGCTGAGTATGTACTCCCACAGCGGCGAGCTAAATAATCCGAACGCGCGCTGCGAGCTGATCGAGGACGAGTACCGCAACGGCCACAGCTATATGTGGCTCTCGTCAGACGCGGCGCAGTATGTAGCCGAGCTTCAGGACGAGCTTGACGACCTGTCGCAGGCGTGCGGCGGCGAGCTGCCCGACAGCGTGCTCGAGGAGTTTTACAGCGGTGTGGACGCGGAAAGAGCCACACAGACAGACGATGAGTTTATCGCCGAGGTCTGCGATTTCTTTGAGCAGGCGGTCAGATAACCATCTTTTCGCGGATAAAGCTCAGAATCTTCTTTTCGCGGCGGCTCACCTGAACCTGAGTCATGTTGAGTATCCTAGCCGTCTGCACCTGAGTTTTGCAGCCGTAGTAGCGCAGGCGAATGATCTCGCGGTCGCTTTGCGGCAGAGCGTCGATCGCCGCCTCAAGGCTCAGGCGTTCCGAGATTTCATCCTGAATATCGGGAGTCGGAACGTCGGTCTGCGGATTGCCTTCCTCATCGCAGTCTGCGGTCAGCGAGAGCGCGGGACGCGTGCTGTTTATCGCCTCGGCAATTTCCTCCGGGCTTACATTCAATGCTTTTGAGAGCTGGAAAACGGTCAATTCTTCGCCGTTTTTCAGCTCGTTTTCGTTATTGAGGCGGCTTATTTTCAGCGAAAGCTCGCGCAGGCTGCGGCTGACCCTGACCGCGCCGCCGTCGCGGAAGAGCCGCTTTATCTCGCCCATGATAACGGGGAAGGCGTAGGTCGAAAACTGCAGACCGCGGCTCCCGTCAAAGTTGTTTATCGCCTTTGTCAGTCCCAGACATCCTGCGGCGTACAGCTCCTCGTATTCGATTCCCTTGCCCGAAAATCTTTTGCAGCAGGCGTGCACAAGACCGAGGTGCCGCCGCGCGAGAGCGTTTTTATCTGACATGCGAAATTCGCTTTTCGAGCGTAACGGAGGTGCCCTTGCCGGGCTTTGAGCTGACGCGCACCTTGTCGCAGAAGCTCTGCATGACCGCGAAGCCCAAGCCTGCGCGTTCCTCGTCGGGAGCGGTGGTAAAGAGAGGCTCCATCGCCTGCTTTATGTCCTCGATTCCCACGCCCTTGTCGCGGATTTTCAGGATAACGCGCCTGTCCTCGGTAATTTTGCCGTTTATCGTGATCTCGCCGCCCTGTCTGCGGTAGCCGTGAACCACGCAGTTCGTTACCGCCTCCGAAACGGCGGTTTTGAGGTCGCTCAGCTCGCCGACGGTGGGGTCGAGCGGCGCGATAAACGCCGAAACCGCCGCTCTCGCGAACGCCTCGTTCTGACTTTTTGACGGAAAGCTCAGCTTCATCTCGTTTAAGGTTTTCATCTCAGCACCCCCAGTCCTTCAATTCCCGACATCGCGAAGATACGGTACAGCCGCTCGGGCACGTTGACCACGCGCAGACTGCCGCCCATCAGCTTCATCGCGCGGTACCTGCCCATCACCAGGCCGACGCCCGAGGAGTCCATAAACCCAACGCCGCCGAAGTCGAGGCACAGCACCCTCGGCTTGAGCGACTGGGCGGTCGCGTCGACCCGCGTTCTTATTTTCGCCGCCGCGTCGTGGTCGATCTCGCCGTCGAGAAACGCGGTCAGCACGCCGTTTTCATATGTAGTTCGCATTTTTTACATCCTTTCAAAAAAAGCTCCATACCCATGATAATGAGTATGGAGCGTAAATTTTGTTTGTATTTGTCGGGCGAAAAAATTATTTCAGAATGTACGGTCTGATCTCGCCCGCGAGGTAAAGCGAGCCGCAGATCAGCACAGCGCTGTCGGTGCCCTTTGCGAGAGCGTATGCCGCGTCAAAAGCGTCCCCGCGGCTGTCAAACGGCTGAACCGCCTTTGCGTGACTCTCGAATTTCCTTGCGAGGTCGTCGGGTGAGAGCGCACGGGGGTTGTCGATCGGCACGGTGAAAACGCGCTCAAAAACGCCGTCGAGCAGCGCAATGGAGCTGTCGATGTCCTTGTCCGCAAGCATTCCCATCACGCAGATGATCGGCGTGTCGGGCAAAAAGCGGTCGATCGCCGCCTTTAACGCTTCGATGCCGTTCGGGTTGTGAGCGCCGTCGAGCAAAACGACGGGGTCTTCCGAAAGCAGCTCGAGCCGCGCCGGATTAACGGCGTTTTTCATTCCCTCGGCAATGGAATCGTCGCTGATTTTAAGCAGACCGCGGCTTCTGACTGTCTCGATCGCCGCAAGCGCGGTTTTGGCGTTCTCGATCTGGTGGTCTCCGGCGAGCGGCAGGATGATTTCGCGGTTTTTGTAGATAAACCGGCTTCCACTGAGCGAGATATCCTTTACCTCAACCTCGATATCCTCGCTTTTCAGAAGCGGAATGCCGAGCTTCTTGGCGGTGCACTCGATCACGCGCATCGCGCGCGCGTCCTGCTTTGACGTGACTGCAATCGAGCTGGCTTTTAATATGCCGCATTTTTGTTCGGCGATAGCTTCTATCGTGTCGCCGAGAATAGCGGTGTGGTCAAGTCCGATTGTCGCGATGACCGAGCACAGCGGCGGCAGAATCACGTTTGTGCAGTCGAGCAGACCGCCCATGCCTACCTCGAGCACAACAACGTCGCACTTCGCCTCGGCGTGAATGTAAAATTCGAGCGCGTTGACGTACTCAAATTCCGTGATGATGATTCCCTCGTCGCGCAGCTGATTGACGAGCGGCAGAGTCTTTTCGACCGCTTCTGTCAGCGTTTCTTCGGATACAGGCTCGTTGTTTATCTGTATCCTCTCGCGGAAATCCGTGATGTACGGCGAGATGAACAGTCCCGTCTTGTAGCCCTCCGCCCTGAGTATCGCCGAGAGCATGGCGCAGGTGGAGCCTTTGCCGTTCGTGCCTGCAACGTGGATGTATCTGAGCTTGTCCTGCGGATTTCCCATCCGTCTCAGCAGCTCGCTGACGCGGTCGAGTCCCGGCCGTGAGCCGAAGCTCAGCAGCGAATGTATATTATCAAGCGCCTCACTGTATGTCATCAAATCAGCTCCCTGTAAATGTCGTTTTTCTTGAAGCCCGTCATAGCGGCGGCGTTTTTGGCAGCTTCCGTCGTCTTTTGACCGTCCGCGATCAGGCGTTTCGCAAGCTCTGCCGCGTCCTCAAGAGTGCAGCTTTCGGCGGCTTCATCCCCGCGCTTTCCCTCGAGAACAAGGACGATCTCGCCCTTTACGCTGCCGTCTGCGTAACGCGCGGCTGCCTCTGAGGTGGTGGTGCGGATTACCTCCTCGTGGATTTTCGTCAGCTCGCGCACAATGCTCAGCCTTCTCTCGCCGAACGAGGCGTAAAGGTCGCGCAGGGTAGAGGGCAGCTTGTGCGGCGCCTCGTAAAATATCATGGTGCGGCGCTCGTTTTGCAGGCTTTGCAGGTGCTCGCTGCGGCTCTTTTTGTTCACGCTGAGGAAGCCCTCAAAGCAGAACCTGCCCGTTTCAAGTCCCGACACCGCAAGCGCTGAGATGACCGCGCTGGGTCCGGGTATGACGACGGTTTTGATTCCTCGTTCCTCACAGAGCTTTATAAGATCCTCGCCGGGGTCGGATATGCACGGCATTCCCGCGTCGGTCACGATCGCGCAGCTTTCGCCCTGTTCGATCCTCGCGCAGATTATCTCGCCGCGCTCGCGTTTGTTGTGCTCAAAATAGCTCACCATCGGCTTTTTGATTCCGAGGTGGTTGAGCAGCTTCAGGGTCACGCGCGTGTCCTCGGCTGCGATGAAGTCGACCTCCTCCAGGGTTTTGGCGGCTCTGGGCGAGAGGTCGCCGAGGTTGCCTATCGGCGTGCCGGTTACGTATAAAATTCCAGACATGTGTTTACTCCAGATGATTCGTTTTGTAGTCTCCGTAAATTTGCAGCATCTCCTGCGAGAAGCCGCCGCCTTCGTCCTCGATAAACAGCGTGGGCAGGACGTTGAGGAACCCTCGGTTGCCGCCCTTTCTGCCCTCGAGCAAAAACAGCTTGGGCGCCTTTGATTTGCGCTGCTGAACGAGCCGCAGCACCTTTGGTTCGATCGAGAATCTGCGCATTGCTTCCATCACGTCGGCAAGCCGCTCGGGTCGCTGACAAACGCAGAACCTGCCGCCGAACTGCAAAAGGTGCGACGCGCTTTCGCAGATATCCTCAAGGGTGCACTCGGTTTCGTGGCGCGCGATAAGCTTGGAGCTTTCGGGGTTTTTGATTCCGCTGCCGCCGAGCTTGTACGGAGGATTGCAGGCGACGAGGTCGTAATAGCCGAACGGGAGAACGCCTTTAAGCTCCTTGAGGTCGGCGTTGTGCACCGTCAGCTGACTCAGGCTGTTGTGATTTACGCTGTCGCGCGCGAGGGAGCAGGCGTTTTCCTGAATCTCGACCGCGGCGATTTCGAGCTGCCTGTTCTCTCTCAGCCACAAAAGCGGAATTGTGCCGCAGCCTGTGCCGAGGTCAACGCACTTCTTTTTGCCCTTTGGCTGCGAGAAGTTCGCGAGTAAGATTGTGTCGGTTGAAAAGCGGTAGCTGTCCGACACGTATATTTCCAAGCCGCCGCCGAGCGGCTCGAGGTGGATGTTGTTCATAGCTTTTCCTCTGACAAAAGAACAGCGGCAAGGATAAAAACCCTTGCCGCCGATGATTCAATTTCAGCTGCCCGAAATCAGCCCTCTACGGGAGCGCCTACGGGGCAAGCCTCTGCGCAGGAACCGCAATCTACGCAAGCGTCAGCGTCGATTACATACTTGCCGTCGCCCTCGGAAATTGCAGAGCAGGGACACTCGTCTGCGCATGCACCGCACATGATGCATTCATCAGTAATAACATATGCCATAGATAATAGCCTCCTTGAATTGATTTCACTTATATTATATCATCTATTTCCGTGAAATCAAGAGGTGCGGCAAAATTTTATGTTTTGAACAGATATTTTTCATCAAATTTGGCGAAAAACTTTAGTTAGCAACAGCTTTCACAAGCGGAGTTACTCCAATCCGTTCAGTTTTTCCAATTCCTTCTTGTCGACCTTGATAAAGCCGTCCTTGATAAGCTTGCACTGCCTTACCTTAAAGCTTTTAGGCGCGACGTCGTCGGGCGTGTTGTCGAGCTTCACCTTTAGGGTGCGCGCGATAAGGTTGTTCTCAACCACAATGCCCTTGCCCTCGGGAGTGTTGACCACAGCGCCTACCTTCGGGGTGTGACGAAGGAGGTCGGTGTACGCCTCCTGCTCGTACTTGAGGCAGCACATCAGTCTGCCGCAGGTGCCCGAAATCTTGATGGGCGAGAGCGAAAGACCCTGTTCCTTAGCCATTTTGATTGAAACGGGCTGGAACTCGCCCATAAAGCGGCTGCAGCAGAACGGTCTGCCGCAGATGCCCAGACCGCCGAGCATCTTAGCCTCGTCGCGCACGCCTATCTGGCGCAGCTCGATTCTTGTGCGGAAAACCGACGCGAGATCCTTGACCAGCGCGCGGAAGTCGACTCTGCCGTCGGCTGTAAAGTAGAAAATGATCTTGCTGTTGTCGAAGGTGTACTCAACGTTGACGAGCTTCATAACGAGCTTGTGCTTCGCGATTTTTTCCTCGCAGATCTTATGCGCCGATTTTTCCTTGCGGCGGTTCTCCTCAACGCGGCGCAGATCGTCCTTTGTGGCAATGCGCACCAGCGGCTTGAGCGGATGGTTGAGCTCTTTTTCTTCGATTTCCTTGTTGGGCATCGCCACCTCGCCGCACTCAAGACCTCGGGCGGTTTCGACGATTACCTTATCTCCTGTGGAGAGCTTGTTGTTGAGCGGGTCAAAGTAATATACCTTGCCCACCTCCTTGAAGCGTACTCCGATTACCTCTGCCATATTATCCTCCTGTATTCTCCGCACAGCCAGGTTGTGAGGAGGGTGATGTTGCTGTTTTGTTTGAGTCTGTAGTCGCAGCTGCCGTTAAGCTCGATCAGCTCAATTATTTTTTTTCGCGTAAGCTTTGAAGCAAGCCTGCGCGCAAGCTCGGGGTCGCTGTCCGCGTTTCCTCCCGAGAGTGTGACGAGAGCGTCGCGCAGATGATTTTTGACCGCGAGCAAAATTCCCGCCTGCTGCGTTTTGTCGGTCATCGCCGTCAGCGCGAGCAGCAGGTCGTACTCCCGAGGCGAGAGCATAGCGGTGACGATCGCCTTGGCGCTTTCTCTCGCTTCGTCGCTCACCGCTTCCTCGCCGCCTGCGCGGATCACCGTGCAGCGCGAGCGGATGGTGGGCAGCAGCGCGTTGACGTTTTTGACGAGCAGAAAGAAGTAAATCTGCTGCGGCGGTTCCTCAAGCAGCTTGAGAAAGGCGTTTTGCGTTACCTCCTGCAGCCGCTTGTCGCATTCTTTAAAAATATATACCTTCGCGCGTGCGTCGTTTGGCCTAACCTGAGCGTCAACGGCGAGCGCGCGCATTTGGTCGATTGAATATTTGCCCGACTTGCTCTTCGAATCGGGCTTGAGATAGCTTATGTCGGCGTGGGCGTTTGCAAGCGCGTTTTTGCACTGCCTGCACTCTCCGCAGGGCCTGTCGCCGCTCTCGCAGACGGCGTATGCCGAGAGAAGCGCGGCGAGGTTTTGCGCCTGTTCGTCCGACTTGCTTTCGATTATTACGGCGTGCGGCAGCCTGCCCGACTGAGCAAGACGGCTGATTTGTCCGCGCGTGTCCGTATCAAAGCTGAATCCGCAGAAATTCACGGTTATACCTCTCTGTCGAGTCTGACGATGTTGGTTACAACGTCGCCCTTGTCGATGATGTCGATGTAGCCGTAGGACGCGCCGTAGCCGTGGCACGAGCCGGGATTCATTATGTATAAGCCGTCCTCGTATTCGTTCATGGCGCAGTGGGTGTGACCGAAGCAGACGATGTCCGCGTGGTTTTCGCGCGCGGCGCAAACGAGGTTGTACGGCGTGAATTTTACCTGATAAAGATGTCCGTGTGTGACGAAGATGTTTTTGCCGCCGACCTCAACGCACTGAACGTCGGGGTATTTTGCGCCCCAGTCGCAGTTGCCGCGGACGGCGATGATTTTTTTGTCGGGGTATTTTTCGATAAGCGTGTCGATCTGAGCCTTGCCGTCGCCGCAGTGGATTATCACCTCGGCATTCGGCTGCGCGTCGATCGCCCTCAGCATGGAGCTGAAGTCGCCGTGGGTATCGGAAAGTACTAAAATACGCATAAAAACTCCGTTCTAAAATGAAACCTCGCGCATAGTATATGGTGAGGTGGTTTTATGTCCGATAAAATGAACGAGCTGATGGCGCAGCTCTCTGAAAAGCTTAATATGTCGCCCGAGAAGGTTCAGTCGGCCGCCGAGAAAGGCGACGTCGACAGCCTGCTGCAAAACTCCGACTGCGACAACGCGCAGGTGAGGGAGATCCTCTCGGATCCCGAAAAGCAGCGGCAAATCCTGAACAGTCCGCAGGCTCAGGCGATAATGAAGCTTCTGAATAAAAAGTAAGGGGTAGGTCGTATGTCTGAAATGCAGGACGCGCTCAATCAAATACTGAGCAATCCCGAGGCGATGAAGCAGGTTCAGAGTCTCGGCGAGCAGCTCGGACTGAACAAACCTGCGCCTAAGCCCGAGCCTAAAAATGAAATGCTCGGCGCGATGCAGTCGCTTGCGCCGCTTATGAGCAGCTATTCAGCCGACGACGAGGTCAGCCGTCTGCTCAACGCTTTGCGGCCGTTTCTCGGTGAGGAAAAGCTCAGAAGGCTCGATCAGGCGCAGCGGCTGATGAAGCTGATAAAGGTTATTCCGCTATTAAAGGACAGCGGATTATTTCTCTGACGGAGGTGGGGTATGGCAAGCTTTGAGGAAGAAGCTCTCGCCCGTGCAAGGCAGATGAAGCGGCAGCAGGAACGCCGGCCGCCGCCTGTGCAGTCCGAGCCTGAACCAGAACCTCCGCGTGAGGAACCAAAGCCCGAGCCAAAGCCCAAGCCTAAGCCCGTGCCCAAAAATCAGGGCGGCGTGCTTGAGCTGTTCTTCCGCGACAGGGAGCGCAGCCTGCTGATGACGCTGCTGCTTTTGCTGATGGATGAAAACAGCGACCCCGGGCTGCTGCTCGCGCTTGTATATATGCTCTTGTGATCAGCGGATCTGACCGCTGCCCTTGATGATGAACTTCATGCTGGTGAGCTCGTTGAGACCCATGGGACCTCTCGCGTGGAGCTTCTGGGTCGAAATGCCGATTTCCGCGCCGAGACCGAACTCTCCGCCGTCGGTAAAGCGCGTCGAGGCGTTAACGTAAACAGCGGCGGAATCAACGCAGGCGGTGAACTTCTCTGCCGCGGCGTAGTCGCTTGTTACGATGCTCTCGCTGTGGCCTGTGCTGTAGGCTGCGATGTGCTCAATCGCCGCGTCGAGGCTGTCTACGACCTTGACCGCGAGAATATAGTCGAGGAACTCCCTCGCGTAATCGTCCTCGGTGGCGGCAATCACGCTGTCGCCGAGGATCTCTCTTGTCTTTTCGCAGCCGCGGATCTCAACGTTCTTTGTGTCGAGAGCGGCTTTGATCTCGGGCAGAGCCTTTTCTGCGATATCCTTGTGAACGAGCACGGTCTCGATAGCGTTGCAGACGGAGGGACGGGAGGTCTTGGCGTTGAAAACGATGTTCTTTGCCATTTCAACGTCGGCGGAAGCGTCAACGTAAACGTGGCAGTTGCCGACGCCCGTTTCGATAACGGGAACCTTTGCGTTGGCAACGACGCTCTTGATCAGACCTGCGCCGCCGCGGGGAATAAGCACGTCGAGGTAGTCTGTGAGCTGCATAAGCTCTGTTGCGCTCTGACGGGTGGTGTCCTGAACGAGCGCGATGCAGTCCTCGGGGAAGCCGACAGACTTGATCGCGGCGCGCATCGTGTCCATGATAGCGCGGTTTGAGTTGATGGCTTCCTTGCCGCCGCGCAGGATAACCGCGCTGCCTGCCTTGAGGCAAAGAGCAGCCGCGTCGGAGGTAACGTTGGGACGAGCCTCGTAGATGATGCCGATAACGCCCATGGGAACGGATACCTTTTCGATTTTAAGACCGTTCTTGAGGGTTCTGCCGTCGAGCACCTTGCCGATCGGGTCGGGGAGAGCCGCAACCTCGGCAACGCCTGTCGCCATGCCTTCGATCCTGCCCTCGTCAAGTCTGAGACGGTCGAGGAGAGATTCGGTAAGACCGGCAGCCTTGCCGTTTTCGATGTCTATGTCGTTAGCCGCGATGATAGCGGCGGAGTTTTCGCGGAGAGCCTTTGCAATCGCGAGCAGAGCCTCGTCCTTGCGCGAGCCTGCGTTCATGAGAAAGCGTGACGATTTTTTTGCCGCCGCGCCCATAATTTCGAGTTGGGTCATGGTTAGTCCTCCTTTATTTTACAGCTAAAAATTTTGTTCCGGGGCAGTCGCCGTCGAACACCCTGTATAAGATCGAGGGGTCGGAGCCGTTTACGACGTGCACCTCGGTGCCGCATTTGGTGGCGTAATTAGCCGCCTGTAATTTTGTTATCATACCGCCTGTGCCGCGATTTGAGCCTGAGCCTGCCGCCATTTCAAGAATATCTGCGTCGATCCTTTTGACAACGCTGAGCTTTTTGGCGTCGGGGTTTGTTCGCGGGTTTGAGTTGTACAAGCCGTCGATGTCGGTGAGAATGACGAGCCTGTCTGCTTCCACGATCCTCGCTACTATAGCCGAAAGCATATCGTTGTCGCCGATGTTGTTGCCGTACAGCTCGTCGATAGCTACGGTGTCGTTTTCGTTGAAAATCGGGATAATATCCATATTCAGCAGCTCTTCTATCGTGTTTGCGATGTTCTGCCGCTTGTGCTCGGCTTCAACAACGTCCGCGGTCAGCAGGATCTGCGCGATGTTGTGGTTGTACTCGCCGAAGAGCTTGTCGTACATAAACATAAGCTCGCACTGACCGATTGCCGCGAGAGCCTGTTTTTTCTTTGTTTCCTCGGGACGGCGCGAAAGTCCGGTTTTGCCCATTCCGACGCCGATGGCGCCGCTCGATACAAGGAGAATATCCTCGCCGCTGTTGTGAAGGTCGCAAAGCACCTTGCACAGCGCTTCAACGCGCCTGTAGTTCATTTTTCCGTTGTCGTAGGTCAGCGTAGAGGTGCCCACCTTGACCACGGTTCTCTGTCTGCTCATATACACACCTGTTTCCGATGAATTGTCGATAAAATATCAAACTACATTATAACATAAACAGACGGCGCTTGCAAGCACTATTAAAATAAGTATAGCGCATTTTTGCTTTTGCTATTTACAATGATGAAAAAATGAGATATAATTGTAATAAGCATATTATCTAAAAACAACAGAAAAGGAGTGAATTTTTATGGCTTATTTGAAGGAGTCGTGGAAAAGCACAGGCAAGAACCTGGGGCACGCCTTCCGCGACCTCGGAAAAACCCTTATCGTGTCCGGCAAAGAGGCTGTCGACTGGGCAGAGGGTAATCAGAATACCGCCCCTCAGCAGGCAGGACAGCAGCCGCAGTATCAGCAGCCGGTTTATTCTCAGCCGGCAAAGTCTCAGACGGCGGCGCAGCCGAATTTCGCCGCAGATGAGATCCGCAAGCTCGCTCAGCTCAGAGACGAGGGTATTATTACAGACGAGGAATTCGCGGCTAAGAAGAAGCAGTTATTAGGAATTTGATTTTTCATTGAAAGGAGATTTTTTATGAAAAAATTCATCGCGGTGCTTATCGCGGCAATCATGGCGTTCGGCGTCGTTCCGGTCACTGCGTTCGCAGCGGAAGGCGGAGCGGACAGCGAGTATCCTTACGGCGAATCCACCGAAGGCAGAATAACCATCTACGACGGCGACGACACTTATTATGTCTATGAGGAGGGCGCGTGGGAATCGAACGCTCCCGAGGGTGTTGTCTACAACAAGGCAAAGAACACCCTCACGCTGACATACGTTAATATGCCCAACGCCGTTTTGTACATCTACGCAATGGACTACAATTTCAGACTGATGATCAACGGCGAATGCTCGCTGCTGACCGTTACCGTAAACGACTACGCGTTCGCAACCAATCTGAACATCTGCGGCAGCGGAACTCTGACTCTCAACAAGGACAAGCAAGCCGATTACGCGGTCAGAACGCTGAACGGCAGCGGAAATAAAAACGTCAACATCGGCAAGGACGTAACCGTGAATTTCTACGGCGACAAGTCAGCGTTTTACGCCGGCAATGTGACTAACCAGACTCCCGACTTTGTTTTTACCGAAAACAGAGAGAACATACCGGACGTTACGGGCGAGGCGGTCACCGACGAGCGTGAAAAAGAGATATACGGTGCAGGCGTATTTCATCCTCACAGATCATATGCCTGCGGCACTCAGGTCGCTTCAAAGGAGGATCCCGACGGACTGTACACCTATTATGAAACAGACGACGGCGCCTGCTATGTGAACCGTTATGTGTATATTCCCGAGCTTGAAGCTTACGGCAGGAGTATGTTCACTCAAGAATCCTTTGATTCAAAAGAGAAGATGGAGGAGAAATACGATTACGTAATGGAGGAGCAGCCTGTAAAGGCGCATTTCTTCACCGAAGAGACTTGGAATTACCGCGGATATATCGCTTACCGCATTGCAAGCGAGGACGATCCCGACGGCATTTACGCGGCGCTTCAGGACTGGGACGACGAATTTATCGTCAACAAGCTGTACTGGAACGAGACTGAGAATTATTATTATGCCGACAACAGCTTCGGGCAGCTCACGCTTACTGAGGACGAGCTTGCCGAAAAAGGCTTCTCTTTTGTTTACGAGACACGCGAGTATAAGGTTGAGTATTCGTGCTGGGACAATCTGCCCGGATCCGAGGGTGCGTACAAGGATGATTACGACCGCATATCCTGCGACGACGATCCGGACGGTATCTACGTTCAGACGGGCAGCTATGAGAGACGTTCTGACGCGGGCATGATGGAAAGAGGTATTATTATCCGGAAGGTTCTCTTTACCGAGGGTGACGATCCTCAGCCGTATGTTATTATAGATTATAAAGGCGAATCCGAGGACGAGATATATGTCAGCGATGACGATATGGAAACCGGAGAAGCAGGCTACAGATACGTTACCGAGACAAGAAGCAAGAGCATAAGGGTAAAATATCTGACCGATAGCTACGACCTTCTGGATGACGCTTTAAGCGGAGATCTCTGGACAAAGGACTCCGAGAGCTATGCTCTGATAAAGTGGTACAGCTTCAATGATGACGATACCGAGGAAGAGCATTATAATCTTGAGCGTATCGTATTCGACGAGAGCAAGGGCTATTACTTTGAGGCTGACAGCGGAAGCAAATATGACGTTGAGGTTGAGGAGCTTCCCGGGGAAGGCTATACTTCCGTTTCCGAGATGCAGACTGTTGATCTGAATATGACCGGAATGGCTGAATTATCCTCTTACAAGGTCTATGCCGACGAAAACGGCACGGAGTATGCGGTCGACTGGTATAATGAAGTTTTCACAATGAGCGGCGAGACCATAAAAATTGACGATACCGCCTATTACATTCTCACTCCCAACGGCGAAATTGACCTTGATTCGCTCACTCCCGTAAAAGAATCCGAGCCTACTGGCAGATATAATTACACCTACGATTTTAATGAGTACCGTCATGAAGGCAGCGGCGAAGGCGTTGTGTACAGCGGCAAGACAGGCGACTGCGACTGGAGCTACGACCCCGAAACCTTTACCCTGACTATCAGCGGCGAGGGCGAAACGGGCGCATACAACGAGGAAGACCCTGCTCCGTGGTATGACTTCACCGTAAAGAATATCGATATCAAAGACGGCGTTAAAATTATCCGCTCAGCCAACTTCGCAGACTCTGAGGTTCAGAGCGTGACAATTCCCGACAGCGTAGAGCACATCGGAATGATCGCCTTTATGAACTGCAGGTGGCTTGGCGAGCTGAAGCTTTCAAAGAACCTCAAATCCATCGCGGGCGGAGCGTTCATGGGATGCAGCCTGCTTCAGAAGGCGGAGCTTCCCGATAAGCTTGAGTCGCTCGGTCCGTTCGCGTTCGGCGACTGCGAGGATCTCTCGGAAATCACTATTCCCGATTCAATTACCGATCTCGGCGCAAGCGTATTTCAGCATACTCAGTGGTACGCAGAGCAGCCCGACGGCCCCGTTTACGTGGGCAAGGCTTATTACGGCTACCACGGTGCGCTTCCCGAGAATACCGAACTCATAATAAAGGAAGGCACAGTTTCTATCGCGGCAGGCTGTATGTCGGATTGCTATCCCAAGGAAAACCTTGCGCGCGTGGTATTCCCGTCAACCATTACCAAAATCCGGTCGATGTACCTTTTCAACGACTGCAGAAATATCAAGGAGTTTGAAATTCCGGCTGCCGTAACCGACATTGAGTACGGCGCTCTGGGTTACTACTATGACGAGGAAGAGGACGATTTGAAAAAAATCGAAGGTCTTACCATCGTCGGCGAAAAGGGCAGCGAGGCTGAGCGTTACGCGAAGGATAACGGCTTTGCATTCAGAGAAAAGGGCAGCTATATTCTGGGCGACGCAAACGGTGACGGCTCTGTTACCGTCAGCGACGTTACTACTGTTCAAAGACACACCGCCGAGCTTGAATTTCTTACGGGCGACCGCTTTGCCGCGGCTGACGTAAACAAAGACGGCGTGGTCAACGTAGACGACGCAACGCTCATTCAGAAATATATCGCAGAAATGATCACCGAGTTTTAATTTACCCAACCGAGAGGTCCGGCGTTTGCCGGGCTTCTCTTTTTATGCCCGACGGTGCTTTTTGCAAAAAATAAAGGCAAGACCGTGCGGTCCTGCCTTTGAGATATTTTGTTTTAGCTCCAGGTTTCGGTGATCTTGAAGCTGCTCTTGAGGTCGCCGTTAACGACCATAGCGTTGTTCTTCTCGTCGGTAACGATTTCCCAGCTGATTTCGGGAGAGGTCGAGCCTGAGCCTACAACCTCGTATGTTACGTACATAAACTTGCCGCCCTCGGAGTAATCGTAGCCGCTGAGGTTGATGCCGTTGAACTTTACCTTGTTGTCAAGCTTGTAGTTGATAACGCTGCCGGATGAGGCGTCGCCCTGCATTTTTGCGCCCGTAGCCTTGAGCATAGAGCCGTCGTAGTTGAGCGTAGCCTGGAAGTTGATGAAGGAGTCGGGACAGGTCACCTCGTAAACGCAGGTGATTTCGTCGCCTACATTAAAGCTTTCGCCGCCGACCTTGAGCACGTCGCCGCTGCCGCCTTCGCTCTTGCTTGACTTGCTGCCCGAGGACTTGCTTTCGCTCGACTTGCTGCCGGAGGACTTGCTGTCTGAGGATTTATCTTCGGACTTCTCGTCAGACTTATTGTCGCCCTCGGACTTCTCGCCGGAGTTTCCGTCTTCGCTCTTGCTGTCGCCGGACTTGTTCTCCTTGACCTCGCTTTCGCTCTTTTCCTTTGCGTCGGTATCGGGTGTGCCGGAAGGTGCGGTCAGGGGCTGACCGTTGGCGTCCTTGATAATATTGCCTTCCTCGTCGGTATAAACGCCGTTGACTACCCTTGTAACTATCTGGGTTTCGGAAATCACTCTGGTTTCATTGGCTTCTTCCTCGCCGGTGCCGCCGCAGCCCGAGAGGATGCTCGCCGTTGCCAGCATCGCTGCCATTGCAGCAGCTACGGAGGCTATTAAGAAACGGTTTTTTGATTGCTTCAAATAAATACACTTCCTTTTTTCACTTTTGGTTCATTGTTATTATAACAAATAAAAATAAAAAAATAAAGATGAAATTCGCAACTTCCCAAAAAATTATACAAAAATGCCGTTCATTGTGAATTTTGAGTGATAAAATAAAAATAAACAATCATTTTTGCGGTATGTTTTACTGATTTTTCGCTGTTCAGAAAAATATTTTGCAATTTAAATCGCAAAACCGCGGACAAAAGACGGCTGTTGCGAGCAAAAAAATACCGGTGAAATTCTTTACTTTTAGCTATAAAAACGTAAAAAACAATCAGGTTATTATTGAAATTGCGTAACTATTATAGTATAATAGAACAGGACATTAAATCATATTCTACAAGGGGGCTTAACAATGAGAAAAACAAAAATCGTATGCACCATCGGACCTGCCTGCAACACCAAAGCCATGCTGCTTAAAATGATCGACGCAGGTATGAACGTTGCGCGCGTAAATATGTCGCACGGCACCCATGAGGATCTCGCCGTCGTTTTCAAGACCATCCGCGAGGCGATCGCCGAAAGCGGAAAGAACGTCGCTATTCTGCTCGACACAAAGGGACCCGAGGTCAGGGTCGCGACCTTCTCCGACGGCAAGGCTACGCTGACCGAAGGCTCCGAATTTACGCTGTACAAGCAGCGCGAGGAGGGCGATTTTGAAGGCGTTGCGATTTCATATCCCAAGCTCGTAGATATCTTCTTCAACGAGGGCAACGCCGCGATAGGCAGAGAGCTGCTGCTTGACGACGGTATTATTTCCATCATCGTCAAGGAGGTTTACCCCGACCGCATCGTTTGCCGCGTAAACAAGGGCGGCGTGCTCAAAAACCGCAAGAGCATCAACATCCCCGGCTACCACATCAGCATGCCCTACGTCAGCGCGCAGGACAGACGCGATATCGAGTTCGGTCTTGCTCAGGGCGCAAACGTTGTTGCGGCTTCGTTCGTCAGAAATCACGAGGACGTCCGCACGCTGCGCGACTTCATCGACAGCATCGGCTACGAGGACGTTGAAATCATCGCCAAAATCGAGAATCAGGGCGGCGTTGACGACATGGATCTTATCATGGACTATGCCGACGGAATTATGGTCGCGAGAGGCGATATGGGCGTTGAGATCCCGTTCATCAAGCTTCCCGAAATCCAGAAGCGCCTTATCCGCAAGTGCGTGGCTAAGGGCAAATACGTTATCACTGCAACTCAGATGCTCGAGAGCATGACCACAAATCCGCGTCCTACCCGTGCGGAGATCAGCGACGTTGCAAACGCGGTTTACGACGGCACCAGCGCCGTTATGCTTTCAGGCGAATCGGCAGCCGGCAAATATCCTCTCGAGAGCGTCCGCGCGCTTAACGACATCTGCACGGAGGCTGAGAAAAACGGCGAGTTTGAGGCTCTGAAAAACTACGTTGAGCGCCACGCAATCAAGGATCAGAACGTTTTCCGCGGCAGCATCTGCAAGGCGGCTAAGGAAATCGCGGTCGCGGTCGGCGCAAAGGCGATCATCGTTGAAAGCGCAACCGGCAGAGTAGCCCGCGCAATGGTTCACTACCGTCCCGAGGTTCCCGTTATCGCGGTCGTAACGAGCGAAAGGGTTTGCCGCAAGCTCAGCCTCAACTGGGGCGTCACCGCGCTTGTGGGCGAGGAAAAGCTCAATTCCGACGATATCACCTCGCAGGCTATGGAAAAGGCTCTCAGCACGGGTCTTGTCAAAAAAGGCGACACAGTGGTTGTGCTCTCCTCCAACAAAACCGTTCCCACCTCGAGCACAGACTCGCTTAATATCCGTATTTTGTAATGAAAAATAACATCGTATTAATCGGCATGCCCGGCTCGGGCAAGAGCACTCTCGGAGTGCTTCTCGCAAAGGCGATCGGCTATTCGTTTCTGGATACCGATTTGGTAATCAGCCGCCGCGCCGGCAAGCCGCTTCAAAAAATTCTCGACTGCGACGGACTCGGCTTTTTCCTCACCCTCGAGGAGGCTGTAGGCTCCGGACTTGAATGCGACCACACCGTTATCGCAACGGGCGGTTCAATGGTGCTCAGCGCGGCTGCGATGGAGCATTTGCGCGAAATCGGCACGGTCGTCTTTATCGACGTGCCCTTTGAGGAGATCTGCCGCAGGGTGAAGAACATCCGCACGCGCGGCATAGTTTTCCATCCTAACGAGACGCTTGAGGACGTTTACCGCAACCGTTTGCCGCTTTATGCAAAATATGCCGATATTTCCGTTGAGGTGGTTTCCGCAGCTGACATTGAGGAGACCGTTGACAAAATTTCGGAGATAATCGGCAAGAGCAATATATAAATTGTACTTAACAAAATTAAATAAACATTACCCTATTTGGGTTATTTATACATTTGCAAAAATTCATTGTGCACAAACAATACATGCAAATTTGGTAAATTTTTATTAGCATTTCCCCACAATAATATCAGCTGTATGACGAAAGTGTCAATTCTCAATCCAAAATGTCATTGACAAATCGGAAATAGTTCACAAAAGTGAGTTTTTTTGTGATATAATTCTCTTAATATACAGAATGCTATCATATACAGAATGGGGAATTAATATGACTTTCCAGAATCGGTTAAATGACTACATTCTGCAGGCAAAGTGTTCAAGCAAAGAGCTTGCGACAGCTTCAGGGTTATCGGAAGGAACAATCAGCAGA
Source organism: uncultured Ruminococcus sp. (assembly GCA_902765625.1). GTDB lineage: Bacteria > Bacillota > Clostridia > Oscillospirales > Acutalibacteraceae > Ruminococcoides. The sequence continues at coordinate 41,967 of CACXAO010000001.1, forward strand.
TACAGAAAAGGTTATCGCGTTCCCGGCATCGACAGCGAGCAGGTTCGCTCTCTCGCCGAAGGACTTCATCAGCTGTTACCCGAGCCTCCCTCTGTTGAGGAAATCAGGGAGAGTATTTGTGATTCCATAGGCAACGGACTGTCAATTTCTTTTGATACCTATATCCGAAATCTAAAGCAGCTTTTGAGAAGTTTTGAAATCAGCAACAATGAACTCGGCAGAAAACTGAATTACGATCCCTCGTATATTTCAAGAATTCTGTCGGGACAGCGCAGACCCGGCGACATTCACAAGTTTACCCACGATGTGGCCGTTTACGTGGCTCACCAGAAGGCGGAAGAAGTGAAGCCACCATCCCTTGCTGATTTTCTCAGATGTGATGAACAGACCATCAGCACTGCTGACGGCCTGCAGGACCAAATTGAAAAATGGTTATGCTCGGATTAAAGCGCCGCCAAATTCAAGGGGCGTTTTAATCCAATCTTTTGGCAAAATCCAAAATTTAATGCGACGTCAATATTTGTGGAATCCCCCACAATTTTGAACTGGCAGGCGTTAGCTCTCATCGGTCTGACGTCTGCCTTTACTTCGCATTATATCGCACTGAAAAGGCTCCATTTAAATGAAAAAGACGTCGCTGAGACGTCTTTTTGTTTTATCTGTTATTTTATCACTCCGCCGCCGACAACCTCGTCGCCGTCGTAGAGCACAACCGCCTGTCCCTTGCAGATGGCGCGCTGAGGCTCGTCGAAAACAACGCGTATCGTGTTTTCGTCTGTCTGGGAAACGGTCGCGGGCTGCTCCTTCTGGTTGTACCTGACCCTCGCGTTAACGCGCAGTTCGCCGTCAATGCGGTCGGTCGAGATCAGATTTATGTCGCCGGCAGTCAGCTCACGCGAAAAGAGCGCGCTGTTGTCGCAGAGCACGACCTTGTTTTCGGCAAGGTTCTTTTCCTTGACGTACATGGGGCGGGGAAGTGCAAGACCCAGACCCTTGCGCTGACCAACGGTGTAGCGGATAATTCCCTTGTGCTCGCCGAGCACGTTGCCTGCTTCGTCTACAAAGTCGCCGCAGGGATATTCTCTGCCCGTCTGACGCTCGATAAACTCGGCGTACTTGCCGTCGGGAACAAAGCAGATGTCCTGACTGTCGCGCTTTGCGGCGTTGATAAAGTTCATTTTTTCGGCGATTTCGCGCGTCTGAACCTTGGTCAGTCCGCCCAGCGGAAGATACAGCCGCGAGAGCTGCTCCTGAGTGAGCGAATAAAGAACGTAGCTCTGATCCTTGCTCAGATCCACCGCCTTTTTAAGCAGATACCTGCCGCGCGCTTCGTCGTACCCAATCCGGGCGTAGTGACCTGTGACGAGGATATCCATATCAAGCTCGAGGGCGTGCCGCATGAGCTTTTCGAATTTTATATATCGGTTGCAGTCGATGCACGGATTCGGGGTCGCGCCGTTCTCGTAAGCGCGTATAAAGCGTTCGATCACGTTTTCGCGGAAGCTGTCCTTGAAGTTGCACACAAAAAACGGGATGCCCAGCCTGCGGCAAACGCTTCGCGCGTCCTCAACATCGTCGAGCGAGCAGCAGGTTTTTTCTCTCAGCTCGTCCGTATCCTCGTTGTCGTAAAGCTTCAGGGTAACTCCGGTGCAGTCGTATCCGTTTTGCATTGTGAGATAAGCGGCGACGGAGCTGTCTACTCCGCCGCTCATTGCAATCAGGGCTTTCATTTATTCACCCAACCGAATCATTTCGTCAATGCACTTGCCGGCTGCGCTGATCGTTTCGTCTGAGAGAACGATTTCCTCGCCGCCCTTGCCCGAAAGGCAGTTGTAAACGTCCATCAGAGTAGTCGCCTTCATGTTGGGGCAGATCAGCTTGAGCGAGAGAATATGGAAGGTCTTGTCCGGGCACATGTACTGCAGGTGCTCTGCGATGCTGATTTCGGTGCCGATGATAAATTCCTTTTTGTCAGACTTGACTGCGTAGTCCATAATTCCGGAGGTTGAACCGATGTAGTCCGCCTGCGCGCAGACCTCGGGAACGCACTCGGGGTGAACGAGCAGCTCGGCGTTCGGATACTGTTTTTTAGCCGCCTCAGCGTCCTCCGCGGTAACCGAAGCGTGTATCGGGCAGCAGCCGCTGAGAAGCTTGATGTTTTTGTCGGGGCACTGCTGAGCCACAAAGCTGCCGAGGTTGCAGTCCGGAATAAAGAGAATGTTCTTGTTTTCGATATTGTTTACGATTTTTACCGCCGACGAGCTGGTTACGCATACGTCGCAGATCGTTTTGAGCTCGGCTGTGGTGTTTACATAGGCTACGACGGTGTAATCGGGATAATCCTGCTTAACGCGTGAGATCATTGCCTTGTCCATCTGGTCAGCCATTTCGCAGCCGGCGAACGGCTGGGCAAGCCAAACGTGCTTTTCGGGTGAGAGGATCTTGCAGGTTTCCGCCATAAAGCGCACGCCGCACATCAGAATGTTTTTGTTTTCTGCCTTGGACGCGTCGACGCTGAGCTTGTAGCTGTCGCCGGTGAAATCCGCGATCTCACAGATTTCGCGCGCCTGATAGCTGTGCGCAAGTACGCACACGTCCTTTTCTTTTTTTAATCTGATTATTTCCTGCTGCAGTGAAGCGACGTTCATCGTCATCAGCCCTTTCGTAATTGGTTGATTCTATTATAGCTATTTGCGGAGAAAGTTTCAATAGATACGCGATAAATAGGGGAATCATTTGTTTAAAAGCAAGATAATCCGATTTGAAATTTTGCGATATTAGTTATAATTAACAAAAAATTATCCTTTACTTTTTCGCCGCAATATGATATAATATTTATGTTCCTTAATCGGGAACAGTCAGGTATGCATATATATCTAAATTAATAGGAGATTATGACTATGAAGAAAATTTTTGCGGCTCTTGCAGCCACTGCAATCATGGCTTTTTCCGTTGTACCCGCATTTGCGTCTGTGGACAGTCCTGTGGCTACCACAGCCACCTCTCCTAAGAAGGACAATCCTCCCGTGTCGCCTAAGACCGGTTCCTCGGACGTAGCGGTTTATTCCGTAATTGCTCTTTCTCTGGCAGCTTGCGGAGCGGCTACCGCAGCGCTTGTTAAAGCAAGAAAGAAATAAAGCCTGAAAGCTGAAAAGCCTCTTTGACAAAAGGGGCTTTTTTTACTCTGCGACAAACTTATCTGCCGCCACGCGATTCGACCGGCGGCAGAAAGCGCCGGGCGGCGCTTTTTTATTGAATTAAGGAGACGTCTTATGAACGAACGCAAAAAAAAGCTTCTTGTTGCGGCAATTGTCGTTTTTGCGCTTATTGCTCTCGGCGCCTGCGGGTTTCTGATTTACAAGACGATAAACTCCGACACAGGAGAGAGAGAGTACGAAAAAATTGCAAGCTCGTTCGCGTCAGACCTCGCTGAAGTAACGACCGCACCCGTTGAGGAAGGCACCTCAAAGCCGGAGGAAACAAAGATCGTCAAGCCCGCGGTGAATACCGATACTGCCGAGAATCCCGTTAATCTCGAGGATCTGGCGGCGATCAATCCCGATATCTACGCGTGGATATATATTCCCGACACAAACGTCAACTATCCCGTTGCCCAGAGCACCGAGGACGACAACTTTTATCTCGATCACGACGTTTATAAAAACTACAGCTTCCCGGGAACCATCTATTCGCAGGCGTGCAACAGTATTTCGTTCAACGACAGGGTAACCTTGCTCTACGGTCACAATATGCTCAACGGCTCGATGTTTGCCACGCTGCATAATTTCAGCGACAAGACGTTTTTTGACGAGCATCCGTATTTTTACATATACACTACCGAACGCAGGCTCACTTACGAGGTTGTGACGGCGTTTGAATATGACGACAGACATATAATGAATTCATTCGATTTTTCTGACGACGCTGTGTTTCAGGACTGGCTGGATCAGGCAAAAACTCCGAGAAGCGTTTACTACAACGTGCGCGATTCGGTCAACCTCAGTCTCGATTCCAAGCTTGTGGTTTTAAGCACCTGTCTGAATTACGGCGACGGCAGATATTTGGTACAGGGGGTGTTGGTAAACGATGAACGAACCGAATAACGAACCGAATAACGAAACGAATACCGGGCAGTTAGGCGACGCTTCCTCCGTTTCAGAGGGCATTCACCTTACCGGAGAGAGAACGCCTGTTGAGAAGGACGAGAAAACCGTCAAAGACGACGCGAACGATTACATGTACCTTCATACAAGGCGCAAACGCCATCAAAGCTCCAATACCCAAAAGCCGTACGAAGAATCAGCCGCGGACGAGCTGGTAGCTTCAACGCGCGCAAGCCGCGGCAGCCACCGCCGACGCAGCCACAGCAGTCATCACCACCATCACCATCACAGCAGTCATCATCACCATCACCACCATCATCATCACCGCAGCTCGCGCCGCAAAAAGAAGATGAAGGGCTGGAAGAAAGCGCTTTTGATTATCGGCAGCGTGCTGCTTTCGCTGATACTGATAATTGTGGGAACGCTTGCGATTCTGATATTCAAGGGAAATCAGGAGCTGTTCAACAGCGAGGATGTTAAAATCATCACTCCGGACGACGTCGGCGCAAATGTAACCGACAACGGCAAGTACATAGTCTATAACGGCGAGAACTACAAGCTCAACGAGAATGTCACAAGCTTTTTGTTTATGGGCGTGGACAAGCGCGGTATTGACGATCTGACCTCTGACGGTCTCGGAGGTCAGGCGGACGTTATCGTGATGCTCGCCGTGGATTTCGACAAGAACAAAACGACGATGGTCGCGGTTCCGCGTGATACCGTAACCGACGTTGCGATCTATTCGCTCGGCGGCAGCTACGTCGGCATGAAAAAGCAGCAGATCTGTCTTGCTTACGCTTACGGCGACGGCAAGGATCTGAGCTGTGAAAATATGGTCGCGTCGGTTCGCCGTATTTTCTATAACATGCCCGTAAGCACCTACTTTGCGCTCGATCTAGACGGCATTTCGGAGCTAAACGACGCTGTGGACGGTGTTGACGTTACCTCGCCCGAGACGGTCGCTTCGTTCGTCGAGGGTCAGGACTACCACCTTGTGGGCGATGAGTCCGAGAGCTTTGTCCGTTCGAGAAGCATGGACAGGCTCGACGCTAACCTTTTGCGTATGCAGAGACAGCAGATTTACACAAAGTCCTTTATGAACAAGGTCATCGCGCAGACAAAGAAGGACATTACCGTGCCCGTAACGCTTTTCAACGAATCGGCGCCCTATTCCTGCACAAATCTGAATGCAGCCAAGGTGACCGCTTTGGCGCGTCAGGTCGTTCAGGGCAAGGGAATGGACTTTGAATTCAAGCAGATCGACTGCGAGATCAAGCAGAATCCCGATGACGAACGCGCCTTGTACTACATAAAGGAAAAGGAGTTCTTCGAGCTTTTCCTCAGCGTGTACTACGACAAGGTAACAAGCATTGATGATCTGACAAAAAAATAAACGGAACAAGGAGAGGTTTGCGCCTCTCCTTGTTTTATTTATTCCTTGAATTGTAATCGTCGTTGATCGACTGGCTCCAGCACGGTTCCAGAGGACGTCTGTTTCTGATCGAACCTACCGCGTTGTTAACGGCTTCAAACACAACCGCGGTACCCCTCGAGTCGGCGTGGTAGTTAACGGCTCTGTCCTCGCTGATGCCGTAGCGGCGCGCTGTTTCAACTGCGTCGATATTCGCGCCGATAAACAGAAACTCCCAGCCGTGCTTTTTTTGCTCCCTGATCATCCTTTTAACTTCGTCAGACGAGTACCTGCGGCTCGCGTTTTCCATGCCGTCGGTTGTGATAACGAACATCGTGCGCTGCGGAACATCGCTGCGGCGAGCGTATTTGTGGATGTTTTTGATGTGGCGGATCGCGTCGCCTACCGCGTCGAGAAGCGCGGTGCAGCCTCTTACGGTGTAGTCGCGGCGCGTCATCTCGGGCACGCGGTCGATCGGAACTCTGTCGTGAAGCACAATGCTCTCGTGGTCAAAGAGCACGGTCGAAACGTAAGCCTTGCCGGTCTCAGCCTTCTGGGTTTTGAGCAGCGAGTTAAATCCGCCGATAGTGTCGCCTTCGAGTCCTGCCATAGAGCCGCTGCGGTCGAGAATAAATACGATTTCTGTAAGGTTGTTCTTTTTCATGGTAAATACCTCCGTTTTTCTTAGTTGAGATTGTGTTTTCCTTTTGACAACTACAGTATATCAGAACACAGAGGTGAAAAGGTCGCTTGCGAAGCGACATTTTTTTCTTTTCAAATCATGCGCCGCCCTTGACTAAAACAGCAAAAAAGGTTACAATATAAGATGATTGGAATGATGAATATGAATAAGGTCGAATTAACCCGACTGCGGATTGCGTCGCTCTCTGTTTTTCGGGGTATATTAACAAGGAGCGTGCCGAGGGCGTTTTACCGCCTGCTTTCGTCGCTCGATAAGTCGCCCGAGCAGTTTCTTGAGTGCTACGGCGAATTTTACTCTCTTATCAGCGAGAGAGGCTGCTCCGATAAGCTTGCATACGCAATGACCGAGGCGGCGCTTTTTGATGAAAACTGCTTTACAAGAGCCGCTGCCGGCGGAACGTACACGGAGCTTCCCGGGGACGTGCTGCATGCCGTGCGCCGCGACTGCGAGGCGATTCTGGCTGCGGCTGAGCTTAGCGCCGATGAGGTGCTTGCCGCGTATCCGAGGGCTGAGGAGCTGTCTGAGGTGACCGAGGGTCTGCCGCGCTGGAGGTGCGGCGACTGCGCCGAGAGCTTCAGAATGTTCGACGGCTCGCTCGATAACGTTGCCGCCTACTACCGCAAAAACGGCTGCGGAATGTTCGCGAGATACAAGGCGTTTGTCTGGCGCGACGGCGATATCCGTCCCGTTCTCAATTACGACACGATTTCGCTCGACGAGTTTACGGGCTACGAGCGTCAGCGCGACAAGGTAGTTCAGAACACCAAAGCATTTCTCGAGGGCAAAAGCTGCAACAACTGCCTGCTTTTCGGCGATATGGGTACCGGAAAAAGCTCTACCGTCAAGGCTGTCGCCAACGCTTTCAGAGCAGACGGTCTGAGGATTGTTGAGATCCCCAAGGAGCGTCTCACCGACTTTCCTCTGCTTGCCGACAAGCTCTCGCAGCTGCCGATGAAGTTCATCATCTTTATCGACGACCTTTCGTTCCAGCATCAGGACAGAAGCTATACCACGTTAAAGGCGGTGCTCGAAGGCGGTCTGGCGGCGCGTCCGCGAAACGCCCTGATCTACGCCACCTCGAACCGCAGGCACATCGTCAAGGAGAAGCTCTCCGACCGCGCCTTTGAAATTGACGACGTGAACACGCGCGACAATATGCAGGAGACCCTCTCGCTTTCCGACCGCTTCGGACTGACGGTCTGCTACACCGTTCCCAAGAAAAGCGAGTTCCTCGAAATAGTCGCGGCTATGGCTAAGGAAAAAGGTATTTCGATCAGCGAGACCGAGCTTTTCGCGGGAGCCGAGCGTTTTGCGCTTGTAAAGGGCGGACGTTCTCCGCGCTGCGCGAAGCAGTACGTTGAATCACTATACACATAATATGGAGGAGATTTAAATGAAAAAAATCATATCCGTTCTTCTCGCGGCAGTTATGGTCTGCACCGCGGCGGTAATGTTCGCTGGCTGCGGCGACGGCAACTACCCCGTAACGGTCGCGAATATCACCATCGACAAGGAGCCTGCGGGAATCGTGGTTCTCGACCCGTCGGCTGCGGATATCATCTCATACATGAGCTACGACGGAAAGATCGTAGGCAGAAGCACGGAGGTTGACCAGAGCTACCTCGCTGTTGCGCCCGATTTCGGCACGGCTGCTAACCCCAACGCCGACTCGATCATTGAATCCGGCGCTCAGGTGGTTTTTGCCAACGACAAAATCAACGCTGATACCGTAAAGACCCTTGAGGAGAAGAAGATTAAGGTTATCAAGATGTCGCTTGCCGACACTCCCAAGGAGCTTGAAACAAACTACACCACAATCGGCAAGATCCTCGGCGGCGCGGTTACAGGTCTTGAAAAGGGCACATCCTCCTACCAAAAGCTCATTGAGCATATGGATAAGCTCAAAATCGAGGCGGCTTCTTCGACCGCTTCAACAGCGCTCGACACCGCTTGCTACCTCTATGTGGACGACGGCAGTCTCCGCGTTATGACGAGCGGAACATATGTTGATATGCTCATCGGCTACACCGGCGCTGTGAATGTCGCTGTAAATATCGCTGACGGCAACGTCGACGTAAACACCCTGCGCATCGCCAATCCGAACTATATTTTCTATTCCGACGAGCAGACCCTCAACGCTATCCAGAGCGACGACGTGCTCTCAAAGCTCACCGCGATCACATCCGGCAAGGCGCTGCAGATCTCAAACACAGAGATCACCCGTCAGGGTCTCACCGCTCTTTCAACGCTTGAGAAGATGATCAACTTCATGCATCCCGAGCTTGACAAGAAATCCACCTCCGACGAGGCGGCTGCTCAGACCGCGACTCAGGCGGCACAGCCTGCTCAGACCGCGACAGAGGCGGCAACTCAGGCGGCTCAGGCGGCAACTCAGGCTGCTACCGAGGCACCTCACTCCGAGGCAGACAGATATGATATCAAAATCACCGACGATCTCGTTCTCAAGAAGGGCGACGAGGACTCGGAAGACGTTAAGGACGTATGGGAGCTGCAGCACAGACTGTGGAACCTCGACTACATCATCGGCGTTGACAACGTGACCGGATATTACGGCGATAAGACCGAGCAGGCTGTCAAGGATTATCAGAAGGCGGCAGGCATTGAAGAAACCGGTATTGCCGACAATAAGACGATCGTCTCATTGTTTATGAGCGACGCACCCAAGGCGGTTCTTCCCGAGGGCGTAACCAACGATGAATAATACTAATATCTAAAAAATAAAGAGAAGCTTGAAATCAATCAGGCTTCTCTTTTTTATTATTTGTTTGTCAACGTTATTCCACCCAGATAATAACCGATTGTTCCGCGCTGCGGTTGAGGGCGTCGGTTACTCGGTAGGTGATTTTGTACTCGCCCTTTCGCGTGCTTACAACGTTGCCTATCGCCTCGACCTTTCCCGTGATATCGTTGCCGCAGCTGTCGGTTGCCGTTACGCCGCGGTAGATGTTATAGTCGTCGCCGACATGCACGATCGTGTTTTCGGGAAGCTTGATTTCGGGGGTCTTGCCGTTGTAGGGGTTGTCCTCCTCGTTGTCGGTGGGGTCCCAGCCGATTTTGAGGTCTGCGACCCTCATGGGAGTCGGCTTGCCGAGCGGTTCCTTGTCGCTGCTGTCGTAAATCTTAACGTAGGTGCCGACGGGACAGTTGTCAAAAATCCACTTCGCGTCGCTCACCGCGAGCCTTACGCAGCCCAGTGAAGCGTCTGTGCCCAGCTTGTTGTACTCCTCGCTTTCAAGACTGTCGTTTTCAAGAAGCTCGGTGTAGGGTACGCTGTGAAACAGAAAGTTGCCGTCTATGCCGGTTACGTACTTGCCGTAAACGTCGTCGAACAGCGCGTGCCATTCGGAGGTGAAGTAGGTCTCAAATTCGCCCGTGATCGTACCCTTGTTAAGTCCGCAGGAGCAGACCATCGCGCGTACGGGAACGGTGTATTCGCCGTCGCCGTCGTAGGTGTAGACGGTCACGATGTTCTGTTCGCGGTTGACGAGGATGTGGTACAGAGCCTTGTCGCCCAGCTCGTTTTTATTCAGGATATCCTCGTTTGCGGTGATCGCGGTCGAGTAGATATCGGTTTTGGCAGCGTCCTCCGGTTCCTCAACCGTGACGGTGTAAACGGTCTCGCTGCCGTCGCTGTAGCGCGCCGTGACCTCTGCGACGCCTGTTGTGAACGCGTCCAGCCGTCCTCCGCTGTCTACGGTCAGTATGCTCTCGTCGCTGCTTTCCCAAGAGAGCAGCTTTTCTTCGTTTTGCCCGGTGATATGTATGACAGTCGGCTCGTTTTGCTTCATGAGGAAGGCTTTCTCGGTGACGGTCGGTTCCGTGTCCTCGCGGAACGGAGTTTGCGCGTTTGTTATGCCGGCGTTCCGGGTGATTCCGACAATGCACAGCGCCGAGAGCAGCATAATTGCGGCGGCGATTACGTACAGCGCGGTAATCAGAATTCTTCTTGTCATATTGTTACCTCTTTGTAATACTTATTACTATTATACAATCTTTTGCAAGAATAATCAATAGTTTTACATTTGCAAATTTTTGTGGTAAAATAGGGAAGGTGATAGAATTATGGGACATCCGATCAAACATTTCATTACAATTACAAACCACAGACACAAGGTCATCGCTAACTGCGCGCGCGCCGGAATACTCTGGCAGGGTCTGAGGCACGATTTGTCAAAGTACAGTCCGACCGAGTTTATACCCGGCGCGAAGTATTATCAGGGCAACCGCAGCCCGAACGAGAAGGAACGCGAGCTGTACGGCAGCTCGAGGGCGTGGATGCACCACAAGGGCAGAAACCGCCACCATTACGAGTACTGGAACGACTACAATCCCAAGACAAAGCAGATCGAGAACGTCGAAATGCCGACGCGCTTTTTGATAGAGATGTTCTGCGACCGCGTGGCGGCAAGCAAGATCTACAACGGCAAAAATTACACCGACGCGCACCCCTACGAGTATTTTCTGCGCGTAAAGGGCAAGCGCCGCATGCACGAAAAAACCGAGGCCATGCTCGAAAAGCTGCTTGTAATGCTGCGCGACGAGGGTGAGGAAAAGACCTTTGCCTACATCCGGAGGATGAAGAAGTGAACGCGCCGCAGAGGGTAGAGCATCCGTTTCCGCCGCTTTTTAACAGCGAGTCCAAAACGCTGATTCTGGGCAGCTTCCCGTCGGTCAAATCGCGCGAGGCGATGTTCTTTTACGGCCATCCGCAAAACCGCTTCTGGAAGCTCATCGCGCTGCTGTGCGGAGAAGATGTTCCGGTCACGACGGAGGAAAAATCAGCGCTGATTCTGAACAACCGCCTTGCGCTGTGGGATTCCGTTCAGTCCTGCACGGTCACAGGCTCGTCGGACAGCTCTGTGCGCGACGTTGTGCCTAACGACCTCAGCGTGATTTTTGAGAACAGCAGGGTGAACCGCGTCTTTTGCAACGGCGCGCTCTCGTATAAGATGTACACGAAATATATTCTTCCCCAAACGGGCGTTGCGGCGGTAAAGCTGCCGTCGACAAGTCCGGCAAACGCCGCATATTCTCTGGAGCGGCTGGCTGAGGAGTGGAAGGTAATTTTTGAATAGACAAAAAGAAAGCCCGAAGCAGATTTGCTCCGGGCTGTTTTGGTATATTGATTATTTATTGAGAGAAGCGTAAATCTTGTCCATCAGGTTCTTGATGAAGGGAATTTGGCCGAGAAGCGGAATTTCAACAGTCTTGCCAGTAGCAGCGTTTACGATACCGATGATCGACATAACGGTGAAGAAGATGTAGCCGAGGCTGAAGATTGTGTTGAATACATAATAAATGTAGCTTGGTGTGTAGAAGCCGTAGTAGTAGGTTCTGGTGGGAAGGTCAATGATAAGAAGAAGGATTCTTGTTGCAATGACGTAAGCAAGCTCGCATGCACAAACGTTTGCGCCTTCCTTAACGTGGAACTTGCAGTATTCGGATGTCTTTCTTACAAAGAGGGGAATGAGGAAGAGCAGGTTTATGTATGAAAGCCATGCAATACCCTTGTTCTGCTGAACGTCAGCGTCGCCTGAAACTACCTGGGGCTGAACGGGAGCCTGCTGGGGCTGCTGAGCGTTACCTACTGTGGTGCCGCAGTTGGGGCAGAACGCCGCGTCGTCATTGATCTGCTGTCCGCAATTCTTACAAAATGCCATGATTGTACTCCTTTTTTACAAATAGAAAATATAGTGTTTTGGCTTTAACACGCTAAATTATAAGGCAATCAGAGCAGGTTGTCAACGGCAAAATGCAAATTTGTAGCAATGCCTAAAAATAAAAAAGGCTAAAAAGACGGTTGGTGTATTTTAACAATGTAAACCGGCGTTTTTTGTAGGTAGTAGACAGAAAATACCGGACAGTCGGTTGCCGACTGTCCGGAAAAATATTTTACTTAAAGTAGTTTACGCCGCTCTCAAAGATTTTCTGATCCTTCTCAAACGGAACGTTTTTGTAGAGATTTTCGCCCTTTCTCTCGCTGTGACCCATCTTGCCGAGCACTCTGCCGTCGGGCGAGGTGATACCCTCGATAGCGCATACGGAGCCGTTGAGGTTGAACTCAATGCTGTCGGAGGGCTTGCCGCCGAGATCAACGTACTGGGTAGCGATCTGACCGTTTGCCGCAAGCTGCTTAACGGTTTCGAGGTCAGCCATAAACCTGCCCTCGCCGTGAGAAACGGGAATTGCGAATACGTCGCCTGCGTTAACGCCGCTGAACCACGGTGACTTGACCGAGGTAACGCGGGTGTAAGCCATGTGGGAGATATGTCTGCCCACGGTGTTGAAGGTCAGGGTCGGGTCGGTGGGCTTGAGCTCGCGGATCTCGCCGTAGGGAACAAGACCGAGCTTGATAAGCGCCTGGAAGCCGTTGCAGATACCGAGCATAAGACCGTCGCGGTTGTTGAGCAGATCGCTTACCGCCTCCGAAACGCGCGGATTGCGGAAGGTTGTCGCGATGAACTTGCCGGAGCCGTCGGGTTCGTCGCCGCCCGAGAAGCCGCCGGGCAGCATTATCATCTGAGACTGACGGATGATCTGCTCCATGCGCTCGATCGTTTCCTCGATGCCGCTCTGGGTGAGGTTCTTAACGATGAGCATCTCGACCTCTGCGCCTGCCTTTTCAAAGGCTCTAGCTGTGTCTACCTCGCAGTTGGTGCCGGGGAATACGGGAATGAATACCTTGGGCTTAGCCGCCTTGATAACGGGCGACGAGGTGTTTCTCTCGGTGAAGAGAGGCGCGTCGACCGCGATTTCGGGGCATTCAGCCTGAGTCGGGAATACCTTTTCGAGAGGAGCCGTCCACTTTTCGACGATCTCGCTGAGAGCGACAGACTTGCCGCCCATAGTGATCTTCGCGTCGTCGGTGACAGTACCGAGGTCGTAGCTGAGCACGCCGTCGAGGGTCGCGCCGTCCGCAAGCTCAAGAATAAGCGAGCCTGAAAGCGGTGCGAAAAGCTCCTTGTTTGTAAGCTCCTTGGTGAAGCTGAAGCCGAGGCTGTTGCCGAAGCAAGCCTTGCATACGCTCGCGGCAGCGCCGCCTTCCTTGACAACGGAAGCCGAGATCACCTTGCCGCTCTCCATGAGGGCGTAAACAGCCTTGTACATCTCGATCAGCTTATCCCATTCGGGCATGAGGGTTTCTTTGTTTTCGGGAACGGGAACGTAGATTACCTTCGAACCCGCGTTCTTGAACTCGGCGGAGATAGTCTTGCTAGCCTTTGTCATGGCGACGGCGAAGCTTACGAGGGTGGGCGGTACGTCGATGTCCTCAAAGGAGCCTGACATACTGTCCTTGCCGCCGATGGAGGGCAGACCGAGCTTGAGCTGAGCCTGCATTGCGCCGAGCAGAGCCGCGGCGGGCTTGCCCCAGCGCGAGGGAACATCGTTGAGTCTTTCAAAATATTCCTGGAAGGTGAGTCTCGCGGTCAGCGGATCAGCGCCTATAGCGAGGAGCTTAGAGGTTGATTCAACAACCGCGTATGCCGAGCCGTGGAACGGACTCCAGCGCGATACGCCCGGAATAAAGCCGTAGCTCATCGCGGTCGCGTCGTCGGTTTCGCCCTGCTCAAGCGGAATCTTGGCAGCCATAGCCTCCTGCGGAGTGAGCTGGGTCTTGCCGCCGAAGGGCATGATTACGGTAGCGGCGCCGATTGAAGCGTCAAAGCGTTCGCTCAGACCGATCTGAGAGCAAACCTCAAGCCTTGCCATGTTCTCGCCGATCGCCTCCTCAAAGGGCAGATTTGCAAGCTTTTCGGGACACGCCTCGCGGTAGCATTCCTCAGCCTTGGGAGCGGTGATGAACGCCTTGGCAACCTGGGTAACGCCGTTTGTGTTGAGGAACGCGCGGCTGAGGTCGACGATCTTGTCGCCTCTCCAGTGCATAGTCAGCCGCGGATTCTCGGTGACGACCGCCACTGCGGTAGCCTCGAGGTTCTCTGTCTCCGCGTATTTAATAAACTTGTCTACGTCGTTTTTATCGAGAACGACAGCCATTCTCTCCTGCGACTCCGAGATAGCAAGCTCGGTGCCGTCGAGACCGTCGTATTTCTTTGTGACCTTGTCAAGCTCCACGGTAAGACCGTCGGCAAGCTCGCCGATGGCAACGCAAACGCCGCCCGCGCCGAAGTCGTTGCAGCGCTTGATGAGCTTCGCTACGTCGGGGTTGCGGAAAAGACGCTGGATTTTGCGCTCTGTGGGCGGATTACCCTTCTGAACCTCAGCGCCGCAGGTTTCGATGGAGCTTTCGGTGTGAGCCTTTGAGGAGCCGGTAGCGCCGCCGCAGCCGTCGCGTCCCGTTCTGCCGCCGAGGAGTACGATAACGTCGTCGGGCATGGGAACCTCGCGGATAACGTTCTCCTTGGGAGAAGCGCCGATTACCGCGCCGATCTCCATTCTCTTGGCAACGTAGCCCTTGTCGTACAGCTCAACTACCTGACCCGTGGCAAGACCGATCTGGTTGCCGTAGGAGGAGTAGCCGTTGGCCGCGCCGGTCGTGATCTTGCGCGAGGGCAGCTTGCCGTGCATAGTGTCCTTGAAGGGGATCGTCGGGTCGCCGGAGCCGGTCACGCGCATAGCCTGATAAACATAGGCGCGTCCGGACAGCGGATCGCGGATAGCGCCGCCGAGACAGGTTGCCGCGCCGCCGAAGGGTTCGATTTCGGTGGGATGGTTGTGGGTTTCGTTCTTGAACTGAACGAGCCATTTTTCGGTTTTGCCGTCGATCGTAACGGGAACCTCGATCGAGCAGGCGTTGATCTCGTCGCTTTCGTCGAGGTCGGGGATCATGCCCTTCTTTTTGAGCGACTTCATGCCCATGAGAGCCATATCCATCAGCGAGACAATGCGGTCGGTGTCCTTGCCGTAAACCTCGTCGCGTGTCGCGTAGTATTCCTTCAGAGCGTCCTCGATAACGCTGCCGAGAGCCGCCTTTTCGATCTCAACCTCGCTCAGACGGGTGAGGAAGGTGGTGTGGCGGCAGTGGTCTGACCAGTAGGTGTCGATAACCCTCAGCTCGGTAACGCTGGGGTCGCGGTTTTCCTCGTCGCGGAAGTAGTCGCGGCAGAACTTGAGGTCGTCGAGCGTCATCGCGAAGCCCATCGAGCCGTAGTAGTCCGCCATCTCGTCGTCGTTCCACTTTATAAAGCCCTCAACGCGCTTAACGTCGTCGGGAACGGGAGTTTCCATGTCGAGCGTCTCGGGCTTGTCGAGAGAAGCGAGGCGGCTTTCAACGGGGTTAATCAGGTAATCCTCAACCTTCTTCTGCTCCTCGTCAGTCAGGTCGCCCTTGAGAGCGATAACCCTTGCGGTGAGAACCTTGCACCTCTCGCCCTGGGTGAGAAGCTGCACGCACTGCTCGGCGGAGTCTCCGCGCTGGTCGTACTGACCGGGGAGGTATTCCATAGCGAACACTCTCCAACCGCTTTCAACGGGCAGAGTTTCCTCGTAAATAACGTCGGCGTTCGGCTCAGAGAGCACAATGCCCTTCGCCTTGTCGTACTCGTCGCGGGTAAGACCCTCGATATCGTAGCGCACGATGTAGCGCAGGTCGGTTACGGACCTCATGCCAAGGTTGTGGCGGATATCCCAAAGCGTCTGCTTTGCGACAACATTGAAGCCCTCGCGTTTTTCAACAAAAATTCTGATTACGTCTGACATCCCATCAGCCTCCTGAATCATATTATACTAACCGTAAATAAAGCGGAGTTCTCCGCTCTTGCGTAATTGGGCGGCGCGTTTGACGCTGCCGATAATATTACATTTTATTCTACCATATCCGACGGTAATTATTTTTCGGAATAGGAAAAATAAAAAAGGTTTGGAACGAGCCAAACCTCACTTGTGCTTGTATGAATCCTGAATGAAATCGAAGAACTCTCCGAAGCTTCCGTTGCGGAACAGGGTAAGCTCCTTGTTATAGCGGTTGATAAGGCAGTCGGTGACAAGGAAGGTGTCGAACCCGAGCCGCGACGAAATCATATCCTCGTCAACGTCGTTTCCGATAACAAGGCTCTCCTCCGGGTGGATGCCGCAGACCGAGCAGATTTCCTCAAAGTAGTTGAGGTTCGGCTTGCAGGCAGAGGAGTTGTCGTAGGTGGTGATATACGAGAAGTCGTTCGGGCTAAGACCTGCCCACTCGATACGGCTGTAGGTTGAGGATTTGGGGAAAATCGGGTTGGTCGAAACGATGATATTGCCGCCGCGCTGCCTGATGTAGTCCACAACTATCCGCGCGAGAGGCTGAACCTTTGTGGCAGCCCGGCAGACCGAAAACTCGCCGCGGTAAAAATTGTCGAAATTGTCGCTGAAAACGCGCATGTCGCGCTTGCAGACGGAATTCATCGTTTGCCAGAAAATATCTATGTTAAGGCAGTCGCCGTCGTTCTTCGCCATCTTCGCGACGCTCGTCCAGATAGCGTTCATCAGCGGTTTTGACTCGATCTTGGTAACGGGAACCATGCTCTTGCAAAACGCCGCGACGTAGAGGTCGATAAAATATTTCATATCCATCGGCAGCAGAGTGCCGTCGAGGTCAAAAAGAAAATTCTTATACAAAGAGTATCACCTAATATCTTATATATCCATTTTAATTATATTACAGAAAAATAGACTTTGCAATATGTATTTGCAAGATTTTGTTCAGGTAATTTAAAACCGAAAAAGGACGCTTGGCAGCGTCCCCTTCCGGATTTAGAAGTTTTGAAATTAACGTGAAAAACGTGGATTGGCATGATGAAAATGTTCTGTCAGGTGAACTGTTCCTGACAGTTTTTTATTATACTCAGTTATTCGGAAAAGTCAACAAGAAAATAAGGGAATATTTGTAAGATACGCTAATTGAATGTCATAAACTGCCAAATCTGAACGCTATTATTTGTTAATAATACCCAACAGATTTGCTGAAAAGGTTATTTTTGGCGCGCCTTTGAAACCGCCGGTTGGAACTTTTCCACAACTTCCTCAAACCTTCGGCAAAAACAAGGTGAGGTTTTTACAAACTTCTCGTTTGAGCGTATTGAGATTTCTTTTTGATTGTGTTAAAATGAAAAAAACGAGTGAATGGAGAGATTTACTATGCTCAATGAGTTTTTCAGACAGTTCAAAAGCGGCACCGATATCCGCGGAGTCGCCACCGGGGGAGTTGCCGGTCAGCCGGTCAACCTGAGCGACGATGTTATCGAAAGCATGGCGGACGGCTTTGTGCTCTGGCTTTCCGAAAAGGTCGGCAAGCAGCCGTCTGAGCTTAAAATTTCGGTCGGCAGAGACAGCCGCATTTCGGGTCCTCATATAATGGAGCTTACCACCGCGAGGTTTAAGCGCGCAGGCGCAGAGGTGCTTTGCTGCGGCCTCGCCTCGACCCCGAGTATGTTTATGACAACGGTCGACCTCGGCTGCGACGGCGCTCTGCAGATCACCGCGAGCCACCATCCCTTCAACCGCAACGGACTCAAGTTCTTTACGCGCGGCGGCGGTCTTGAGGGCAGCGATATCGAGAAGATTCTCACCTTTGCGCAGGACGGCATCCAGCCCGGCGAGACGGACGGCGGCAGTATTACAGACGTGGACTATATGTCCGATTACGCCAAGGGACTCTGCGAGAAGATCAAGCGCGAGGTGAACGCCGAGGACTACGACCATCCGCTTAAGGGCTTTAAGATCGTGGTTGACGCCGGAAACGGCGCCGGCGGATTTTACGCCGAAAAGGTTCTCGCCGTGCTCGGTGCGGACACCGAGGGCAGCCGCTATCTCGACCCCGACGGAATGTTCCCGAACCACGTTCCCAATCCCGAGGACGCTGCGGCAATGGCTTCCATCAGCGAGGCGGTGCGCGAAAACAACGCTGATCTGGGCGTTATATTTGATACGGACGTCGACCGCGGCGGCGCGGTTGACAGCAAGGGCAACGAGATAAACCGCAACCGCCTTGTGGCTGTGGCTGCGGCTATCGCGCTTGAGGGTAACGACGGCGGCACCGTTGTCACCGATTCGATCACCTCGAGCGGCCTGAAGGTTTTCATCGAGGAGAACCTCGGCGGAAAGCATTACCGCTACAGACGCGGCTACAAGAACGTTATCGACAAGGCGCTTGAGCTCAACGCTCAGGGCGTCAACTGTCCGCTCGCGATCGAGACCTCGGGTCACGCCGCAATGCGCGAGAACTACTTCCTCGACGACGGCGCGTACCTCTGCACCAAAATCATCATCAAGGCTGCTCAGATGCGCAAGGAGGGCAAGGAGCTTGACGAGCTTACCGCCGACCTCAGGGAGCCGCTCGAAAGCCGCGAGATCCGCTATCAGATCACCGAGAAGGACTTCCGTGCCTGCGGAGAGAAAATCATTGCCGACCTGACCGCCTACGCCGAGGCTCAGCCCGAATGGCAGCTTGCCGACGACAACCGCGAGGGCGTTCGCGTCTCGTTTGACAAGGAGAACGGCGACGGCTGGTTTTTGCTCAGACTCTCGGTTCACGACCCGATCATGCCGCTCAATATCGAGAGCGACAGCGAGGGCGGAGTTGAGGTCATCCTCGGCAAATTACAGGAATTCTTAAAGACAACAAGCGGCTTAAAGCTGTAAACAAAACCTCTGAATAAATTTCGGCAAGGGAGGCTTTACCGTGGACGAACGGAAAAAATACTACGCGCTGCTTTCTGAGAAATACCCCACCATGCGCTCGCTTTCGCGCGAGATAATCAACCTCACGGCGATTCTCAATCTGCCAAAGGGCACAGAGCATTTTATGAGCGACATTCACGGCGAATATGAGGCGTTTTGCCACATTCTCAACAACTGTTCGGGCGTGGTGCGCGAAAAGGTAGATATGCTCTGCGGCGACAGCCTCTCTGCCGGGGAACGCGGCGAGCTGTGCACGCTGATTTACTATCCCAAGGAAAAGCTCAGCCTGATCCGCAAATCGGGCGAGCCTGACCGCGCGTGGTATGAGCAGACCATCAACAGGATGCTCGAGGTCGCGCGGCTGCTCTCGTCAAAGTACACGCGCTCAAAGGTGCGCAAGGCGATGCCCGAGGACTACGCCTATATTATCGACGAGCTGCTCCACGCCCAGCGCGACGAGGACGACAATCAGGTTCGCTATCACAAGCAGATACTCGACACGATCATCGAGCTTGGCGCCGAGGACTTCATAATTTCGCTTGCGGAGCTTATCAAGCGTCTCGCTGTCGACAGGCTCCACATCGTGGGCGACATCTTCGACCGCGGCGACTCCGCCGAAAAGATCATCGATCTGCTGATGCGCCGCCATTCGCTCGATATCGAGTGGGGCAACCACGACATTCTCTGGATGGGCGCGGCGTCGGGCAGCGAGGCGTGCATCGCAAACGTCGTGCGCAACTGCGTTAAGTACCGCAACCTGCGCACCCTAGAGAGCGGCTACGGAATCAGCCTTCGCGCGCTGACACTTTTCGCTCGGGAAACCTACGGCGGCGACCCGATGGATGCGGCGCTTAAAGCAATCTCGGTCATACAGTTCAAGCTTGAGGGTCAGGCTATCCTCCGTCACCCCGAGTACCGCATGGACGACAGACTGCTGCTCGGCAAAATACGCGGCGGCAGGGTTGAGTGCGGGGGCGTTGAATACGAGCTTAACGACAGCTTTTTCCCGACGGTCGACCCCGATCACCCGTATGAGCTTACAGACGGTGAAAAGGAGGTTTCCGACGGCCTCAGAGCCGCTTTCCTCAACAGCGCGGTGCTCAGGCTGCATATCACCTTCCTTTACGAAAAGGGCGGAATGTACCGCTGCTGCAACGGCAACCTGCTCTATCACGGCTGCGTTCCTCTCAGGGAGGACGGCAGCTTTGACGAGGTTGAGCACTTCGGCAGAACCTACAGCGGCAAGGCTTACTTCGATATGGCTGACAGCCGCGCGCGCAGGGCGTTTTTCGGCAGACATAAAAATCAGGACGAGCTGGACTTTATGTGGTACCTCTGGTGCGGCAGAAAGTCGCCTCTCTGCGGCAGGAACATCAAGACCTTTGAGCGCGCCTTTATCAGCGACAGGGCGGCGTGGCGCGAGGAGCAGAACCCGTATTACCGCCTGTATCACGAGCGCGAAACCTGCGAAAAAATCCTCGGCGAGTTCGGTCTGCGTTCACCCTACGCGCATATCGTGAACGGTCACACTCCCGTCCGCACCGTCAGAGGAGAGCTGCCTATCCGCGCAGGAGGCAGGCTGCTTGTGATTGACGGCGGATTTTGCCGCGACTATCACGACACCACCGGAATTGCCGGCTACACGCTGATTTTCAATTCTCACGGTCTGCGGCTCAAGGCGCATCAGCCGTTCGAGAGCGTAGGCGCTGCGCTGAGGTCGAACCGCGACATTCAGTCAAGCTCCGAAATCGTCGAGACCGAGCGTTACCGCGTGATGGTTGACGACACCGACGCCGGCGAAAAGATACGCGGTCAGATCGCCGATCTTTTCAGGCTGCTTCAAATGTACAAAAGCGGCGAAATCGAGCCAAAATAAAAATCCCTCCCAAACGGGAAGGATGATTACAGTTTTTTTACCGAAACGTCCTCTCTTGTGAGGGCGTTTTTTATTTCCTCGGCGCGCGGCGATTTGATAATGAACCTGCCCTTGCCGTCAAAGCGGAAGCCGACCGATTTTGTATACGGCATTCCGCCGTCAAATTCGGTGATGATCAGGCTGCACTTGCAGCGGCTCAGCGTG
Source organism: uncultured Ruminococcus sp. (assembly GCA_902765625.1). Classification (GTDB taxonomy): domain Bacteria; phylum Bacillota; class Clostridia; order Oscillospirales; family Acutalibacteraceae; genus Ruminococcoides. The sequence continues at coordinate 62,900 of CACXAO010000001.1, forward strand.
TCGAAGGTCTGCATAAAGCCTATTCCGGTGCCGCCGCTGTCGGGGTGGCTCGTAAAACGTTCGCGTCCCAGCTTGTCGTAGGTCGCGGTATCAAACGGAACGCCGTTGTCGAAAATGGTCATGGTGTAAGCGTTTCCGTCGCGTGCGAGGTTGAGCAGCATCTTGCCTTTTGCTTCGCTGCAGCTCTGCACGGCGGTTATCGCGTCCTTGACGTGGTCTGAAATAAGGGTCTGAAGCGCGGTGCGGCTGAGTTTGTCGCCGATTATCTCCGTCACGGGCGCGGTAACGTTAAGAACCAGCCTGACGTGGTTTGCCTCTGCGCGGAGTGCGAGAGCATGGATCGTGCTGTCTATCATTTTGTCGCCTGTTTCGGGTATGAGCGAGGATTTTTGGATCTCGTTTTCAATCAGCTCGGTGCGTTCGCGTATGAGGGTGCGGATTTCCTCCGAAAGCTCGTCAAGGCTTTGAGCGTCGGACGCGGCGGTTCCGAGAGCGGCAAAAAGATGGCTGTCGCGGTGAACGACCGAAGAGAGCAGCTCGTTTGTACGGCGAAGTCGGTCAAGCTCTTCCTCGCAGCTCTCAAGCTCTTTAAGATACATAGTCGCGTCGCGGTCGCGCAGCTTCGACTTATAGTACCTCGTGATATTCGCCTTGACCCAGATGAAAATTCCGATGCCGGACATCGTGATTCCCACGAGCAGCACCAGCAGCGAAGCGTCCGAAATGAACCCGTGCCGCATGTCGACGGAGGATAAAATAAAGACCAAGCTCGACAGAAACAGACCGACTCCGAGGTTTTCGTAGGACTGAAAGAACTGGATGCCGTTTCTGAACCGTCTGAACCGCGAGATCAGCTCAGCCTGAATAATCAGCAGCGCGTTTGCGGCGAGCGAGACAAAAAATGTGTATTCGAATATTCCGAGCGCGCTGAAAATCAGCGAAACGGTTATCATAGAGATAAATCTCAGCGAATGCGCGAAGCCGTTGGAGATGAAGCCGATGGCAACGGTTTTGTTGCGGTTCTCCGAAAGACTCAGCGAAAACGTCGCCGTGGAGCCTGCAAAGGAGATGACCTGCGCAAGCTGCGAGCTGTAAATACAAACGTCTGTGTAGACAAGCGCCTGGAGTATTCCGATGCCGGCGAGCAGCAGGCGTTTTTTTGTTGTGATATTTGCGTTAAGCGATTTGTAAAACATCAGACCCGCCGATATATACGTCAGCAGACAGTTCAGAAAATAGCTTATTGCGATATTGTTATGAAGAAAGAGTTGGCGAAGGTACATTGTTATTTCTTGATTTTATCTGCGTAGTAGTATATAAATTCGGTGGTGGTCGGCACTCCCTTTGCGGGGTTTATGCGCGCGGTGTAGGAGGTTATCAGGGTGTCGATATCCGTCAGCTTCCACGCGCGGTTGACAGCGTGCTGCATTGCGCGTTCAACGCTTGCGGCGCTGGTTGAGTAGCGGTCAGCGATCACGGAGCTTATGTTAGGCTGCTTCCGTTCGGATATCAGGGCGATCGCCTCGCGAAGATACTGCCTGCCCTTGTGCTTTGGGTTAATGCCTATCTCGTCAAGCTCTTTGCAGATTCTTGAGTCAAGGTCTGAGCGATCGCCGGCTTCAACGGTTCTGACGGCGGACTTGTTGTCGCTGACAAGACACGCGCTGATGCTGCGCAGCATTGAGAGAACCATCTCGACGCTGTAGTCGCTCTGGTTTTTGGTGATGATAAAATCCGCACCCATTTTCCGCGCGAGAGAATGCGTTGCGGCGCTGATGTTGTTGGTTACAACCATGACGTAGGGGCGGTGACCGGTGGTAAGCTCCTGCAGCCCGGAGAGATACATAAGTCCGTTGCCGCTTCCGTTGTGAAGCTCAAGGTCGAGCACCACCGCGTCGGGAAGCTTTTCTTTTGTAAGCTGAAGACCCGACTGAGAAGAATTGGTTGTTCCGATAAGCGTGACGCCGCGCGACGGAGAGCAGAGCCGGGCGTATTCGCCGCAGACGGCTTCGTCGTCCTCGATCACAAGCAGGGAAAGAGTATTTGCCATAATAAACTCCCTTTCAGAGTCTATAAAGTACATTTATTTGCCAAATTGACAATACGTTCTTGCGGTTTCTATTGTATCACAAAAACCAACAAAAACCAACAATTTTTTGAAATATTTTTCAACAAAAAAGAATTGTCTTACCGCTTTGTCATTGTATATAATAGAAACTGGAAAATAGGGAGATGTTTAAACCGGTTGATCCGGTAGTTAAGGAGATGGTATTAATGCTGTTCGGAGAGTACGTCCGAAAAAAACGCAGAGAAAAAAAGTTGTCGATCCGGTTATTTGCGGAGCAGGTGGGTATTTCGCCGGTCTATCAGTCGAGCATCGAAACGGGAAAGCGATATGCGCCCAGCTATGAGGTGCTGCAGAGAATGGCGGAGCTGTTTGAGCTTGACGAAAACGAGCAGGCTCTGTTCTACGACCTCGCGGGCGCTTCCGCCTCGGAAAAGACCGTTCCAATGGACATCGTGACGTTTATTAATGAAAACGAGCGTATCCGCGTTATTATCCGTGCGGCAAGAGACGGCAAAATCTCCGATGAAGATATTACCCGGCTGATGAAAAAAATCAAAAAAACAAAGACCGCCAAAAAGTAACAAAAAACAACAGGACGCCCGGCTGAGCGTCCTGTAATTATTTTAATTCAGTCTGAATTTTACTCTTTCTCAAGCTCCGAGGCTTCAACAAGACGTCTGCCGCAGTCGTTGCAGAACATGGTCTCAACGTCAAAAATCTCAAAGCCGCAGTTGGTGCAGACCTTCTTGGTCGGCTCCTTGGGAGCTTCCTCCTCCGGCTTAACGTCCTCGCCGTCCTCGGTAACGAGACGTCTGCCGCAGTTTTCGCAGAACATCAGGTCGGGATCGTTGGTGGTGAAGCCGCAGTTAGCGCATTCCTTGAGCGCCTTGGGCGGCTCGGGCTCTTCGATCATGGAGTGGCCGCAGTTGGTGCAGAAGCGGATGCCTTCTCTTACAGCCTTGTTGCAGTGCTTGCACAGAACCATGCCGGGCAGAAGCTTAACGGGCATCTTTGCGCCGCAGTTGTTGCAGAAGAGAGCGTCCTCGTCAACCTGCTCGCCGCATTCCTCGCAGAAGGTGATATCAAACAGCTGACCGATTTTAAGCTTGCTGTCCTTGATCTTCTTCTTTGAAGCGTTAACGCCTGCAACCAGCGCGCCAAGCTCGCCGTCGGTCTTGTGGGAGTTGTTCTTGTAGTAGAGCCTGCCGATTTTCTCGTACTCGCCCTCGATTTTTTCCTTTTCCGCGGTAATAACCCCGGTCAGTTCTTTGATTTCGGCTTCGTGCGGTGCTTTGGCTGTAATGCCGTTTTCCATAATGTCCTTGACAAATTCATCAATGTGTGGCATAGAAATATCCTCCTTGTTGTTTTTATTCGTAATCGCGCAGGCTGTGCTGCGCAAACTACAATTTTTCCTCAACTATTATACATCGTATTGTGTAAAGTGTCAATGGACTAATGAATTTTTATCTGACTTTTAATACGGGTTTTCGGATTTCGACGTCCTCAAAATTCACGGGCGTTATTCCGAGGGCATTCAGATATCCCATGCAGGCGTCGAAGTGGTTCTGCTCAAGCAGCGCGCCGGGTTCGTGAGCGTCGTAGCCGAGCACGACCTTATTGCCGACCTCGGCGGCAGCCTGCCAGAAAATCGGGTTCGGATACCATTTTTTGTTGCGGTAGCCCAGAATGTTGTACTCAACGGGAATGTTCATTTCCTTCAGCTGCCTGCAAAAGTACGTCATCAGCTCACGGTAAAAAACCGAGTCCTCGTGGCGCAGAATGTCGGGGTGAGCGATGTAGGTGAACGCGCCTGTCCGCAGTCCCTCGAGGGTCTGTCTGACGTATTGCTTCGCGTCGTCGTAGCTGGGATTGCTCGCGTAGTAATCGGGCACCTCGTACTCGTTGTGGATAAAGTGCTGTCCCATTATCATGTAGTCAAGCTCAAGCGGCTCGATAAACTCCATGAATTTTCCGAAAAGCTCGGGATAGTATTCGGTCTCAAAGCCTATGAGAATATCGATGTCGTCCTTGTATTCCTTTTTCAGCGCGCGCAGGCTTTCGACGTATTCTGCGGCAGCCTCGGGACGCATTCTGAAGGTGCTGTAGTAACCGTTTGGAAAAAACTGCGGACAGTGGTCGGCAAAGCCGAGGGTTTTCATGCCGGCTTTTATAGCCGCTTCAACGTATTCTCTGTCGGAACCCGAAGCGTGACGGCAGCGGTAGGTGTGGGTGTGCAGGTTGTATCGCATAATTACCTCCGATGGTGAATATTGCCTATATTATATCTTATTTTTACGAGCTTTTCAATAAGTTGCCGATAATTAGAATTTGGCAGTTAAATTGATTTAAATCAATGTTGAAAGACGGTATGATTGCTATACTAAAAACATAGTAAAAACGGTTTTGAAAGGGGCGGGATACGGTGCTTCAAGGCAGAATCCACTCCACCGAGAGCTTTGGTTCGGTCGACGGTCCGGGCGTGCGTTTCCTGATATTTTTACAGGGCTGCAAGCTCAGGTGCCGCTACTGTCACAACGCCGACACGTGGAAAACCGACGGCGGTACGCTGATGACCTCCGACGAGCTGCTCGACAAGGCTGAACGCTGCAGACCCTATTGGGGCGACAAGGGTGGAATAACCGTCAGCGGCGGCGAGCCTCTGCTGCAAATCGACTTTTTGCTCGACCTCTTCAAAAAGGCAAAGCGGCGCGGTATCAATACCTGTATCGACACCGCAGGTCAGCCGTTCACCCGGGAGGAACCGTTCTTTTCAAAGTTCGGAGAGCTGTGCGCGCTGTGCGACCTCTTTCTCGTCGACATAAAGCACATCGACCCCGCGGCGCACAAGTCGCTCACGGGAGCCGCGAACGAAAACATCCTCGATATGCTCCGGTATTTGTCGGAGATAAAAAAGCCCGTCTGGATACGCCATGTTCTCGTCCCGGAAATCACGGACGACGACGCGGCGCTCAGGAAAACAAGGGAGTTCATCGAAACCCTGCAAAACGTAGAGAGGGCAGAGGTGCTGCCTTACCACAGCATGGGCGCCTACAAGTGGAAGCAGCTCGGCTGCCGCTACACGCTTGAGGACACTCAGCCGCCCTCGGCTGAAAGAGTAAAGAACGCAAACGATATTCTTAACGGATTGGTATAAAGGAGAGTTTGAAATGACCTTTGAAACAGGAGTAACCTTCGCTGTAACCAAAGAGATGGAGCACGCATGGAGAGGCTTCGTCGGAAGAAAATGGCGCGAGGACGTAAACGTCCGCGAATTTATCCAGAGCAACTACACCATGTACGACGGCGACGAGAGCTTTCTTGAGGCTCCCACCGAGGCTACCGACAAGCTCTGGGGCAGACTTCAGGAGCTGCAGAAGGAGGAACGCGCAAAGGGCGGCGTTCTCGAGTGCGAAACCGAGATCGTTTCGTCGCTCACAGGCTACGGTCCGGGCTACATCGACGAGAGCATGAAGGACCTCGAAAAGGTTGTAGGCTTGCAGACCGACAAGCCTCTCAAGCGCGCGTTTATGCCCTACGGCGGCATCAAGATGGCTGTTCAGGCGGCTTCAACCTACGGCTACACCGTTAATCAGGACTTGGTAAAAATCTTTACCGAGTATCATAAAACCCACAATCAGGCGGTTTTCGACGCCTACACCCCCGAGATGAAGCGCGCGCGTCACAGCCACGTCATCACCGGTCTGCCCGACACCTACGGCAGAGGACGTATCGTAGGCGACTACCGCAGAGTAGCGCTCTACGGACTCGATTACCTTATCTACACCAAGGAGAAGGACTTGTTCTACTGCGGCGGCAGAAACATGAGCGAGGAGCACGTTCGCCTCAGAGAAGAGATCGCCGAGCAGATCCGCGCGCTCAAGGGCATGAAGCAGATGGCTGAGATTTACGGCTACGATATTTCAGCGCCGGCTCAGAACGCGAGAGAAGCGGTTCAGTGGCTCTACTTCGGCTACCTCGCCGCGATAAAGACCCAGAACGGCGCCGCAATGAGCGTAGGCAGGATCTCGACCTTCCTCGACATCTACATTCAGCGCGACCTTGAGGAGGGCACCCTGACCGAGAAAGAGGCTCAGGAGCTTATCGACCACCTCGTGCTCAAGTTCCGCATGGTCAAGTTTGCCCGTATTCCGTCCTACAACGAGCTGTTCTCGGGCGACCCCGTATGGGTAACCCTCGAGATGGCAGGTATCGGCATGGACGGCAGACACATGGTAACGAAGAACGACTTCCGTTTTCTCCACACTCTCGAGAACATGGGACCCGCACCGGAGCCTAACCTCACTGTGCTCTGGTCGTCAAGACTTCCCGAGGCGTTCAAAAAGTACGCTGCGAAGATCTCGGTCAACACCTCTTCTATCCAGTACGAGAACGACTGCGTAATGCGTCCTGTCTGGGGCGACGACTACAGCATCTGCTGCTGCGTATCAGCCACCCAGACCGGCAAGGAGATCCAGTTCTTCGGCGCAAGAGCGAACCTCGCAAAGTGCCTTATCTACGCGCTCAACGGCGGCGTGGACGTAGCCACCGGCGAGCAGGTAGGTCCCGAAATCGCGCCTGTCACCTCCGAGTACCTCAACTACGACGAGGTCATGCACAAGTTCAACGCCATGATGAGCTGGCTTGTGGAGCTTTACGTCAACACCCTCAACCTCATTCACTATATGCACGACAAGTACTACTACGAGGCTGCCGAGATGGCGCTTATCGACACCTACACGCGCCGCACCTTCGCGACCGGTATCGCCGGCTTCTCGCACGTTGTCGATTCCCTCTGTGCTATCAAGTACGCCAAGGTAAAGCCCGTCCGCAACGAGGCCGGTCTGATCGTTGATTACGAGATCGAAGGCGACTTCCCGCGCTACGGCAACGACGACGAGCGCGCTGACTCCATCGCCATCTGGCTGCTCAAGGCGTTCATGAAGAAGGTGAGAGAGCACCACACCTACCGTCATTCCGAGCCTACCACCTCGATACTCACCATCACCTCGAACGTCGTTTACGGCAAGGCGACCGGCGCTACTCCCGACGGCAGAAAGGCTCACGCACCCTTTGCGCCCGGCGCGAATCCCTCCTACGGCGCAGAGAAAAACGGCTTGCTCGCGTCGCTCAATTCAGTCGCGAAGCTGCCCTATGAGTACGCTCTCGACGGTATCTCAAACACCCAGACCATCAGCCCCGACGCTCTCGGTCATTCGCTTGAGGAGAGAAAGGACAACCTCTGGCACATCCTCGACGGATACTTCGATCAGGGCGCTCACCATCTCAACGTCAACGTGTTCGGCGTTGAAAAGCTCAGGGACTGCATGGAGCATCCCGAAAAGCCCGAGTACGCGAACTTTACCATCCGCGTTTCAGGCTATGCGGTCAAGTTCATCGACCTCACCCGTGAGCAGCAGCTCGACGTTATCATGAGAACCGAACACAAAACCTTATAATAAAAAATGCGCGGCAGCGGGTGATTCGCTGCCGCGTAAATTTTTTTATCCGAACAAAATCCTCTCGGCGTTTTCGCTGAGAATTTTTTGTTTTTCGCCGTCGTCAAGCGGCGAGTTTTCAATGATTTTTCGGTACTCGCCCTGATGCTTCCACGGCGAGTCCGTCGCGAAAAGAATCCTGTCAGCGCCGTGCTTCCTGATGATCTCAAAGCACTTTTCGGGGTAGAGGTCGAGCACCGCAGCCGTGTCCATGTAAACGGGCTTGCCGCAGATTTTGTCCAGAACCTCGCCGGGCATTTCGTAGCTGCCCATGTGCGCGAGAATCAGCCTGTCGTCGATCAATCCGCCGAGCTGACCGAGAACATTGAGTATCATATCGGGAGTACAGTGCACGTGTTCGCGGAAGCTCACGTCGATCCCGGCGTGGGTAACGATGTACAGACCGCGCTTCGCAGCCTCGCGCATGATATTGACGTATCTCGGGTCGTCAAAGTGGACTCCCTGATAATCGGGGTGGAGCTTTATGCCGAAAAGACCGCTTTCTTTGATAAAATCGAGCGTGCCGCAGACGTCCGCGCAGTCGGGATGGATGCCGCCGGCGTAAAAAATTCCGTCCCTGCCGTTAAGCTCCGCCGAGAGAGAGTTGATCGAGCTCTCCTGCTTAGGACTAGTGGCAACGGGCAGAACAACGCTGCGGTCGATCCCGTTTTCTCTCATCGAGGCGAGAAGCGAGCTGCGCTTGCTGTCGTTCTGCGGAGTGATACCGCAGATTTTTGAGAGCTGCATTATGGTTTTCTCAGCCATTTTATCGGGAAAGGTGTGGGTGTGGAAATCTATAACCAAAAAAATACCTCCATTCATTCCAAAGCTAAGTATATCACCGTTTTACCGGCGTTGCAAGTCTTTACACGCGCAAAAAAATACGCTATAATACAATCGTGATAAAATATAAAGGAGGGTGCGCGTGAAGTTCAATCCAAACTGTAAAAAGCCGAACACCTGCGAGGAATGCACGGACAGATGTATAAAAAACATCGCTTTTCTCTACGGTCTGCCCGAGGAAAAGCAGATTGACATTCTGCGCCACTCAACCCATAAGACCCTGCGGCGCGGCGACTTCGTTTTTCACGAGGGCGACAGCGTGGAATCCATCGTGATTATTAAGCAGGGTCAGGTCAAACTCAGCACCTACGAGGCGGACGGCAGAGAGAACATCATCGGCATTTTCGCCGACAACGACACCATCTGGGAGGGAGTTTTCTCGGCGGCGAGCAGCTATCCGTATTCGGCTGTCTGCCTTACCAAGACATATTGCTGCTACATCCGCCGCGCCGACGTTGAGTCGGCCATCAGCGACCCGAAGGTCGCGCTCAAGGTCATCCATATGCTCAGCAACAAGCTCCACGACGCAAACGAGCGCAGCCGCATTCTCTCTATCAGCGAGCCTGTAAAGCGCGTGGCGGCGTTCCTTATTTACCGCGAAAAGCGCAGCAACGAGCCGTATTTTACCCTCCGTCTCGACGATATAGCCGGCAGCGTCGGTCTGCGTGCCGAGACGGTCAGCCGCAACGTGCGAAAGCTTGTGAGCGACGGACTGATTGAGAAGGTCGGCAGAAGCGGCTTCCGCATTCCTGACTTTGAGCGGCTCAACAGCTTTATTTCGGAGTGAAAATATGAACCAGTTTGAAAGAACGGAGCTGCTTCTCGGAAGCGAGGCTCTTGAAATACTAAAAAATTCGCGCGTCGCGGTTTTCGGAGTCGGCGGAGTCGGCGGCTATACCGTAGAGGCTCTCGCGCGCTCGGGAGTCGGCAGTCTGGAGCTTGTCGACAGCGACACCGTAAGCCTTACTAACCTCAACCGTCAGATCATCGCGCTGCACAGCACCGTGGGTCAGTACAAGGTCGACGCTGCGGCTGCGCGCGTGCGCGATATAAATCCCGGCTGCGAGGTAATTGCGCGCAGGATATTCTATCTTCCCGAGACCGCGGAGCAGTTTGATTTCAGCAGATACGACTATGTCGTCGACGCGATCGATACCGTAAGCGGAAAGCTTGAGCTTGCCAAGCGCGCGCAGGAGGCAGGCACCCCGATCATCAGCTCAATGGGCGCCGGCAACAAGCTCGACCCCACAGCCTTTGAGGTCGCGGATATCAGTAAAACCTCGGTTTGTCCTCTTGCACGGGTAATGCGTATCGAGTGCCGCAAACGGGGAATCAAAAAGCTAAAGGTCGTCTACTCAAAGGAGCAGGCGCGAAAGCCCGTCAGAAAGCCCGCCGAGGATTCAGGCGTGCGCCGCGATATTCCGGCTTCAAACGCGTTTGTGCCGTCGGTCGCGGGTCTGATAATCGCGGGCGAGGTAATAAAGGATCTGTGCAATATCAGGTAAGAAAGAGTGAACGATATGAAAAAATATATTGCGGCGGTAATTCTCGCCGCGGCTGCCTGCGCGGCTTTGTCGGGATGCGGCGGCGATTCGTCGTCACAGGCGGCAACCGCGGCTCAGACAGAAGCCGTTACAACAACTCAGTCCGCTTCCAAACCGTCTGAAAGCGCGTCGGCGGAAGCTTCGGAGACCTCGTCGCACTCGTCAACGGAGAATCCCGTTTCGGAGACAACAACTCAGGCAGGCGACAGCCCGGAGACCTCTCAGACAGAAAGCACGGACGCGCTCAAAGAAATGGTCTACGCCGGAATGAGCTACGACGAAGCGATATCCGATGCGGTTGAAAAAGCGGGCGGCGGCACTGCTGTCAGCGCGGAGCTGCAGACGGACGATGAAGGCGTTCAGGAATGGGTCATCGGCGTGAAAAAGGACGGCGAATCAGACGTTGAGTACGTTCACGTCAAAAATAAACCGGGCGCGGCGATCGAAACTCCGCTCAGATAAAACCGTCAGGCAAATCAGCGTGTTTTAATGCGAGGGATTCAGATGAATTACTGTAATAACTGTATGAGGCAAATTGAGGGAAAATCCAAATGTGAATTCTGCGGATATTCCGGCGGAGACGAGATACCGGCGCATCATCTTTTGCCGGGAACCGTCCTTTTAGGCAGGTACGTGGTCGGCAACGCTTTGGGCGAGGGCGGCTTTGGTATAACGTATATCGGCCGCGACATAAAGCTCGATATGAGAATCGCCATAAAGGAGTATTTCCCTTACGGATATGCCACGCGCTTCAATTCGGCGTCCGAAAACGTGACCGAGACAAAAGCCGGGAAAAACGGAATTTTCGACAAGGGCAGGCAAAACTTCCTGAAGGAAGCGAGGATTCTGGGCAGGTTCTCGGGAGATAAAAGCATAGTTGACGTCCGCGACTTTTTTGAGGCGAACAACACAGCCTATATCGTTATGGAGTTTGTCGACGGAATCACGTTAAGGCAGTATCTTAAAAAGAACGGCAGACTGCGTTTTGCCGATATCTGCACAATGATAACTCCGCTTTGCTCGGCTCTCGGAAGGATCCACCGCGACGGCCTGATTCACCGCGACATCAGTCCCGACAATATTATGATACTGAAGGACGGCAGCCTGAAGCTGATGGACTTCGGCTCTGCGAGATACTACGATTTCGGAGCGGAACGCAGCCTTTCGGTAATGCTGAAGCCCGGTTACGCGCCCGAGGAGCAGTACCGCACAAAGGGCAACCAGGGACCGTGGACAGATATATACGCCATCTGCGCGACGATATACAGATCAATTACGGGAATGACGCCGGAGGACTCCGTCGAGAGGGTCTACTCCGATAATTTGAAGCTTCCCTCCAAGCTGGGAGTGCGCATTACACCAAACCAGGAAGCGGTTCTGTTGAAGGGCTTAGCCGTCTATCAGCAGGAGAGATACAAGAGCATAGATGAATTTCTGGGCGCACTGACCCCGGTGATTTCCGAGGAATACGTTCCGCCGAGGGAGGACGGGAGCCGGAAAAAGGAAATCGCAAAAACGCCCGATCCGGTTTGCGAACCTGTCGGAGAGGACTCCGTGACAATGCCGCTGCATGAGGAACCGAAATCCGTGCGGCAGCCATCCGAAGAACCCGTACCGCCAAAGCCTGCGCAGGAGGAACCCAAAGCGCCTGAAAGCGTTGCGCAGGAACCTTCGCCCGACGACGCGCTGCATATGCCTTTGCCTAAGAAAAAGAGTAAAAAAGGTCTGATAATCGCAGGCATTGCCGTCGCAGCTGTTGCGCTGCTGGGAGCTGCGGCTTTTCTTGTGATAAACGCGGTTTCGGCAGGCTCATATGTAAGGGTGCCGAGGTTTGTGGCGTTTACGCTCGAGGAAGCCGAGAAAAAGGCTGAGGAAAACGAGCTAAAGCTGAGCGTCTCGGAAAAGGTGCACGATTCCTCGGTCAAGATGGGATATGTTATCTCTCAGTCTAACCCCGTCAATTCCGATGTTAAGAAGGGCAGCACGGTTTATGTCACCGTAAGCCTGGGCAAATCGGATATCGAGGTTCCCGACCTTGCAGGCAAAACAGTGGACGAAGCAAAGGAAGCTCTTGAAAAGCTCGGCTTGGTGCTTAAAACCGAGGAGGAATACAGCGACGACGTTGACGAAGGCGAGATCATAAGCCAGAGCGTTGAAGCCGAGGAGAAGGCGGACGAAGGCACCGAGATTACGGTTACAGTCAGCAAAGGAGAGGCGCCCGAAGACGATGACGAGGAAGATGCGGACGACTCGTCTGAGGAATAACTAAAAAATATCAATCGTCCCTGTCGCAGAAAACGCGGCAGGGATTTTTGCATTTAAGGGATTATGCGCGGCTCACAAATTGTTGAAAAACTATTGCAAATAATAAAAGATAATGATAAAATATTTATAAATTTAAAATACAATAAAAGGAAAATAAGCGTATGAATAACGAAATGAAAAGAAGCATTTTTTCCAATACCGGCAAGAGACTGCTGATCACGTTTTGTCTGGACGTTTCTCCGTCAATGGGAAACCGCGTTTTCGGCAAAAAGCCGGCTATCACCGTGCTGAATGAAACGGTCAGCGGAATCATCGCCGAGCTTTCCAAGGAGAAAAAATTGCTCAGTATGATCGAGCTGATGTTCGTTACCTTCTGCACCGACATCGTGGATGTGCACTGCACGCCGCTCAGTCAGTACGAGCATATCAAGTTTGTCGAGCAGCCTGTAGGCGGCTCGGATATCCCGTACGCGGTGCTCGAAACCTTCAGCAGAATCGACGCGCGCATAGGCGAATATCAGAGGGCGGGCGTGCGCTACCACAGCCCCATCTTTGTGCTGATAAGCGACGGCAATCCCGATTACGTCGAGGCGGACGATATCGAGCGTCAGGCGATGAATCTTGTGAACGAGCGCTGCCAGAGCAACGTCACCGGCTCAGTCTGCCCGTTCATCATCGGCATCGGCGACGAACTTAACGAAAGCACCCAAACCACAATGGCAGGCTACGCAAAGGGCTTTATGGACGGATATTTTCACATCATGGGCGACGACGCGCTGCAGTCGCGTATCGCCAAGATGATCGTCAAGCTTTTCACCTGCAGCGTAAGATACGTTGCGCAGAGCAGCAACAATTCCGCAAGGTCGCTCGGAGAGGCTGCCTGCGAAATGAATCGCGTGCAAAATCAGATCAACGAAACAATACAGCAATACAGAAGCTTTAACTGATATTTCGGCATGAGGTTGTTATGAGCCAGTGGAAGTACGGGGAATATATTAAAACAGGCATCGTCCACGAGCGTTACGGAATGCCTTGCCAGGACAGCGTGTACGAGCTTGAGGACGAAAACTGCGCTGTAGCTGCGCTGTGCGACGGAATCGGTTCGCTGCCGCATTCCGGCAGAGCAGGACGGATCGCGTCTATGGCGGCGTGCCATATTCTGAAAAAGTGCGGCGGGATCGACTTTTACCGCCACGCCGAAGCTCCCGACGGCATGATAAAGGACTTGCTTGAGAGAATCGACGCGTATATTTCCTACAAGTTCAACGAGAAGCATATCGACCGCACTCAGGGTGACAGCACGCTCGCGTTTGTATTTGTTTCCAAGAAATTCGGCTTTGTTTTTGCCGGATGTCTGGGTGACAGCGCGGTTTGCCTTATCAAAAAATCCGGAAACGTCTGTCTCACCGAGAACAACCCGAATATAGAGAGCACCGCGAGCGTCGGTATGCGCGAACCGTGGAAATACTGCAAAACCGCGTTGCTCAGACTCAATTCCGACGATTTTCTCGGCGCTATCCTGACCTCCGACGGCATGGACGGCGAGATCTACGCAAAAAATACCTCGCAGGTATATCAGAACGCCGCCTATTACTTCAACTGCGCGCAGAAGGGGAATTTCAGGGACGCGATCGCCGCGAGGGTCGAGCCGATGGTCAGGAGGAGCGGAAGCTGCTTTGACGACGATATCAGCGTCGCCGTTATCAGCCGCGCTCAGGGCGCGGTAGCTTTTCCGAAGGACTCAACGTGGCTGTGCTGCTGCGGAGAGCGCAACAGGCTCGACGACACCTACTGCAACGGCTGCGGCAGAGATTTTCTCGACGTTTACCGCAACGCACCGTTTGAAAGGTTCGGCGGCAAAACGCAGTTTTTCCGTTACGCAAATTCTCATCCCGACTTTGAAAGAAAAGCGGTGCTGCCTGCGCAGAATCCGAACGGCGGAGGCTCAAACAGCAGCCCTTTTTCAGAAACGGAGCAGGCGCATGCGGAGGTACAATCCGCAGAAAACAGACCGGAAGCTCCGGACGAAAGGTTCGAAAATAATTATGACTGGGAAAAAATCGCGGCGGCGGGCTGTCTTGCGGACGGCGAGGTCAGCTGCGGACGCGGCGTATTAAACGGCACCGGCGGAAATCCCGACCGGGGCATGGAATGGTGGCAGAAGGTCTCGCTGCTTGTTGCCGGAGCCACAACCATAGCCGTCGGCATAACCGTGGTCGCTCTTCACAGGAAGGGCGGTAAATCATAAAGGCGCACCGCGCATTCCGCGGCTAAGCCTGAAAACGAGGAGAAGCCTAATGACAGGGCAATTTGAATTATACAATGTAGTTCTGATCGATTCGTCGCTGTTTCCGCGGACGCTTTCCGACGAACTGATAAACGGACTTAAAAGCATAAAAAACGTGTATGTCACAGGCACCTTTCACGCCGAGACGTCGGAGCTTATGGAGCTTTTGTCTCCGGCTGACAAGGCGAACTGTGAGAACAACCTGAGATTACTCAATACGATCATTCATCCCAAGGAGATGAACCTGTCGGAATTTCCGGACATGAACTGCGACGTGTGGGATTTTCTCGCATTGAGCGCGACCCGTCCGAATGCCGACAAAATGCTGATAATCACAGCCAACCAAGCCTTGATACAGAGGGTGGTATGCAGCCGTTTTTCGATGGATATTTACGACCTCAATAAATCGTGCTTCATCTCTCACAAGGATTACCGCACTTTAGACAAGGAGTACTCCGTCGATAACAACGACAAGCCGGTCTGCGATATCGCCTTTAAAGGGCTGCGTGAGGGAGCCCGGCTTTATGCGGTGCGCAGAGAGGGCAAAATTAATGAAACCGTCACTCTCGGCAGTATGCTCGGCGACGGAACCGGCGGCGAAGGAAACGTTTACCACCTGACGGGAAGGTACTCGAACGAGGTCGCCAAAATTCTTAAATCTGGTCAGTTTCCGGGCAATAAGTACCTTGTGACGACCGAAATGGTCAGAAATCCGCGTTTCGGAGCAATTGAGTGGACGGAGTTCCCCACGGGTATTCTTTACGCGGACGCCGCCTGCACTCAGCCGGTCGGCATTATGGAGCGTTACACCGAAACCCACAGCAGCCTTTATGACGACGAGCTGTTTTTCGGAGACACCGGCAACTGGTCGAGCGCGCTGCTGAGCGTGCGCGTGGTCGATCTGCTCTACCTCTGCAAATGTATTACGCGCCAGATCTGCTTTTTGAATATGCTCGGCGTTCTGGTCGGCGATTATAATATAAAAAATTTCGACTATCCCGCGTCGCTGCGCAGCGCTCAGGCAGGTCATCCGCAAAACGGCGTCTGCCGGTATATTCAGATGTGGGATTCCGACAGCTTCGGCTACAACAACTATTTCAGCGGCTACATGGCTGACGTCAACTGCAAGCATTACGACATCACGCGCAGGCTCGATATCCTCAATCTGTGCAACGACGAGCTGTACACATTTTTGTTTCAGATACTTACCCTCGGCGATAATCCCTACAACCCGGTGACGGGCAGGTTCAACTACGAGGATGAAAACTACGGCGAGTACGCGCGCAGGGAGTTTGTTCCGAAATCGATCTGGAACGCGTTTGAGCGCTTCTTTACCGGAAAATCCACATCGTCTCCGCAGATGATGCTGTATCTGCTTCACAACGAGCTCAAAAAGCGCGAAGCGTCGCCCGAAATTGATATCACCTACAAGGACATTGTCGGCAATATTGACGTCGGATTTTTTGAGGAGCAGGACCGCGTTCTGCCTGCTGTTTACTCACCGGCGCTAAATATTTTCCCGAAGAGCGGCAGGGTTGAGCCACAAAATACGGTACCGCCGCAAAAAGTCGCACCACCTCAAAGGGTCGTACCTCCGCAAAAAGTCGTACCGCCGCAAAGAGTCGTACCGCCGCAAAAAGTCGTACCGCCGCAAAGAGTCGTGCCGCCGCAAATGGTCGTGCCGCCGCAAAGAGTCATGCCTCCGCAGAACAAGCGGCAGATTACGCCTGTTCAGCCCAAAAAGAGCAAACGCGGCCTGATGATCGCAGGCATTGTTGCAGGCTCGATATTTACACTGCTTTTGTTAATTTTACTGTTCTTTTTCATATAAACACAAAAAGGAGATGATCCGTGTGAATGACGCAAGAAGATTCGGAAATACAATCAAGCGGCTTCCGATCGTATTTTGTCTGGACGTCTCGCCTTCCATGGGCTGGGATATAGATAACCGGGATATTATCCCGATGGAGCTGCTCAACAATTCGGTAAATACTTTCATCCGCGAGATAAACAGCGACGGCAGAACACGCTCGTCAGCCGAGGTTTCCTATGTAACCTTTTCAACCGACATAGAGGTGGATTCTCCGTTTATTCCGGCGCGAAATCTCGACAATATCCATCTCAGACCCGTCAGCGAGGGCGGAACGAATATGGCGCAGGCGGTACTTCGCTCGTACCAGAAGCTTGAGGAACGCGTAAACGAATATGTCAGAAGCGGCATACGCTTTAACGTGCCGTTTTTCGTTCTTGTCACCGACGGAAATCCCGACGACAACGACGACGGCTACCTTCAGGAGCAGGCGATCGCCACCGTTAACGCCCACTGCCATTCGCATCAGGGCGCAAGCGGACTTGTCATCCCGTTCATCGTCGGGGTAGGCAAGAGGGTAGACAGCAAAACGCTGCTGAGGTACTCGCAGGGCTTTACAAACGGTTTCTTCCATATCCGCGGAGATTCCGAGCAGGTGCAGACCTGTTTTTCGGACGTGTTCAGGGTAATAAGCAACAGCACAAAGGCAAGCGTTCACCTTAATCTTTCGACCGACGCGATTGTCGACACGATAAGGGCTACGATGAACAAGGGCTTGGACGATCTCGACAGAGAGCTTGCAGGATATTAGTCGTTAGACAGAGGTTGATATGAATAACTGGAGATATACATATTATCAGCAAAGAGGAATCCGCCACAGAGTATGTCAGGACTGCGTAAGGGTTTATTCGGATAATCAGCGCATTATCGCCTGCCTTTGCGACGGTCTCGGTTCGCTGAATAATTCAGATTTGGCGGCTCAGGTCGCGGTGAAGTCCGTCATTGAGATACTCGGCGAATACAATCCGTTTCGCTGTTCCGACGTAACCGCGGACAATCTCGCGCATTTCAAAAAGAAGCTGATTTCGGAAGTGCAAAGACGCATTGCGGCAGCGGCAAAGGAAAAGGGCTTTTCGCTCGCCTCGCTTGACTGTACGCTGCTGTTTGTCTGCATGTTCCCTCAGTACAACACCGTCCTGACAGGAAATCTCGGCGACAGCGCGCTCTGCATTATCCGTGATAACCGGTCGCCCGAAATTTTATGCGACAGCACCTTTGTCGGTACGCGCGCAGTAATGGACAAGGACGCGGCGGAGCAGATCCACTGCAAGGTTTTTCCGCTTGACGAGCACGTCAAGAGCATTCTGCTCACCTCCGACGGACTTGAAAACGAGATATTCTTCAAGGGTCTTGATTTTCTCGGCAAAGAAACCGAGATATATCTTAACGCGATGCTCTCAGACCGTCCGAAGGAGATAATTCAAAACAGAATCCGTCTTTTGACCTCAGACAGAGATACGATCTTTGACGACGACATAAGCATCGCCGTGATCAGCTGCCTAAATCAGCCGGTTGTGCTTGAGGATGAACCGACGTGGCCGTGCGTGTGCGGAAATGAAAATCCGCTCTACGAGACCTTCTGCACCAACTGCTCAAGAGACTTCCTTGATTTGTACAGGAACATAGATTTCAAGGGCAAAAAGACCGAGTTCTTCCGCAGGCTTCAGCGCAATCCGGCAGAGAAAAAGGCTCTTACCGACGCGATGCACGGAGGCAGCGCGAGAGCGTATGAAAATCCCTTTGCTTCAAAACCCCGTCCCTCGGCGCAAAACGCGTCCTTTGCTCAGCCTGGCGTAAGGCAGCCGGGCGGCGGAAAGGTACCGCCCGCCGCAAACGCCCCGGCGCCGCCCGGCGCTCCGCAGAGCTTTCAGCCGCGTTTTGCTGAACAGGAGAAATATCCCGGCAGCTCCTTCAACACCCCGGTCCGTCAGCCCGAACCGGAGCTGAGACCGGTTCAAGGCGTTTCGCCGGAAGGAGGCAGAAGCGGAATATCAACGCCGATAGCCGTCATCCTCGTCGTTGCGGCGTTGATCGCGGGAATGCTCATAAGCGGCGTGGTCGTGATGCTGCTCAAGGACAGGCAGATCAAAGGTCTGGAGGAGCAGCTTTCTCAGGCGCTCGAGTATACGATCGTAACAGAAGCCGAGGAAGCTACTGCGGACTCAAGCGCGAAAGCGACCGCCGACGAGCACGGCGAAAACTCATCAAACGCAGAGTCAGGCGAATCGCAGCATGATCACAGCTCGGCAGACGCGCAGGAATTTGCGGATGAAATTATTGCAGATTAAAAAAGTATCAGCCACTTTGAACAAAAATTCAGGGTGGCTGTATTGTTTTGCCGTCCCGGGGTCATTTTTTAATATAAATCCTGAACATAATGTCGAAAATATAGTGGACTTTATCGCGAATTTGTGGTAGAATATATAGGATATAGAGAGAACGTTCAGTTACAGGAGATGGCGGTAATATGAGTAATAATAAAATGCTCATAACATATTTACGATTAAACGAACAGGAAAAGCAGGAACGCTTTTTGCCTTCGTGCGCTTCCGATATGCTGAAAAACAAAAGATTTGCCTTAGGAAGCGCGCATATAGTTGTGCTGGAAGAAAACGGCGCGGTAACGGCATACGGCGACAACGGTATGGGTCAGTGCGACGTATCCGGATGGGATAATGTAACCAAGGTCGCCGCAGGAGATTTTCATACCGTCGCGCTCAAAAACGACGGAACCGTCCTTGCAGCAGGCGATAATAAATTCGGTCAGTGCAGCGTGAGCGACTGGAACGGGATAAAGGATATTTTCGCGGAAAAAAATCTGACCGTCGGAATCCGCGAAAACGGCGAAATGCTTGTTGCGTCAGGCAAGCCTGAGGCGGAGAAGCCCGATGAAAGCGCCGACGAGCAGAATCAAATCACAAACGATGAGCTTGCCGATAAAATATGCGAGCGCTTAGAGAAGCTTTTGCATGAATACGAGGGCGCGCACGAGAGGGACTATGACAGGATCGCCGAGTGCGTTGAGCAAACGCTGAAAAACTATTTGTTCAGAAATAATTTTTCTTCTCAGCCCGCGGCTTCAAAGCCTACTCCGACCCGTATAGTCGCTCAGTACAGGGCTGTTCCCGGTCAGTCTCCTCCGCCCAAGACGGCGCAGTCAAAATCAAACGGCAAGGGTTCCTACTCAACTCCCGCAGAGGATTTTGAGTTTCAGATAACAGACAATTCGGTGAAAATCCAGCGCTACATCGGCTCCTCCGGCAACGTGGTCGTTCCGGAGATGATCGACGGAAAACCGGTTGAAACGATAGACGTGCGCGCGTTTGAAAAAAACACCGCGCTTGAGCACGTCACCCTGCCGCGCACCCTGATTATGATCGGCGGATACGCGTTCAGAAATTGCACAAGATTAAGGCGGCTTGAAATACCCTCCGACGGAAAGCTGAAATCGATCGGAGAGTGCGCTTTTGAAAAGTGCCAGAGTCTCAGGGGTATGATAAACGAAAAAAACAGGGAGTCTCTGGTGCTTCCCGACGAAGTTGAAAGTATAGGCAGGTGGGCGTTTGCACAGTGCTCGTCGCTGAAAACGGTGTTCATACCCTCCTCGGTTCAGTCAATCGGCTTCGGTGCGTTCAGCGAGTGCGATCTGCTGACTAATCTCGATCTTCCGTATTCGCGCAGAGTCGGTTACCGCAGACCCGATCTGTTTGTCGATAACGTCGAAGTGATCAACTGGTACAAGTAGCCGCAATTTTTATAAAAGCGCCGTTAAGGTGCGGTACGGAAAAGGTGAGACATTTATTATGTTTGACGCGAACAAAGGCTTTTACTATCTGGTTTTCGCAAATACGGACGACTGCTTTTTTACCGAATCGTACGTCAGAATGGATTTTGAATCCTACATGAAAATGCAGCTGCTCGAAAACGGCTACAGGCATATCTGCGTTTTCGAAAAGGCTCCGGTCTCCTGCGATTACGCCTACAGGCTTGAGTACCGCGGTTCGCTCAGCGACGACCCGTTCGCCTTTCTGAAAAAGAAAAAGAAGCGCACCCACGATATAAAGCGCAGGTATACGGCGAAGGTCGACATCAGCGAGTACGCCGACTTCGGCACCGCCAAAAGGCTTCGCGCGGAGTTTGATTTCACCGTGCTTTACGAATGCCTGTGCCACCTGCTTGAGATAATGGAGTACGAAAGAGAAATCGCGGTTGTCTGCCCGATAGAGATGTTCGCGGAGTGCTGCGAATCAGAGCAGTTTGAGAAAAAGCTCATAAGCAGCCGTTCGCGTTCGGTTCACAACATCGTTGTGCTCACAAGCAGCGTCGACGCGGCTGATAACGATATGTACTTCCGCAATCCGGCGTTTGAGTATAACGCAAAAAATCAGCGTCTCGCGTTCAGGATGTTTTATAACGAAAGGCTCTTTCCGGATGTGGTCGAAAAATTCAGCGACGGCTTTTCGAACACTCCCAAGCTCGTCCACACCTACGACGCGCTTCAGGAGATATTTGCCGACCGCATGGAGATTTTGAACGAACTGAGCTTTGAGGAGCTGCGGACCGCCGTGGGTTACGTGTTGATGCGCGACCGCATGGGCAACTTCCGCTATTCGCCCGACGCCTACGCCGCTGTGGTCTGGGCGTGGTACGAAAACGAAGCCTTCAAGGAAAAGTACAGCTTTTTGAAGCTGCCCGACAACCCCTTCCGTTCAATGCGCGTGATCACGGATTATCTGGCGCAGAACAATGTGATCAACGCGGCAAACGAGATCATCGTCTCGGAAAAGGTCTGGATGATGCGCGAGTTCTTTAACCGCTGGCGCTACGAGGAAAAAAGCGCGGCGATTGTCTACGGACCCGCAGAATTAAAAACCGGCCGCTGTTATCCGATAATCAGTATGCTCCGCACGTACAAAAAGGCTCTCAGAGGTCACGAAAGCGTTCTGGGAGACGGCGGAGAGGCTCAGCTCAACGCGATTTTGAAGTATTTTTACAAGCCGTCCTACACCTCGTATTACAACAAGGTCAAGCTGCCGCACGAGCGGTTTGCCGAGCCTGAGAACCAAAACGCGATACTGACAGTGCTCAATACGCTCAGGCAAAAGGACGAGTGGACGGGCTGGGACGACAGCGCAATGCTGCTGCTGTATACGCTCTTTGAGCAGTGCTACCTCCAGTCAAAGACAATGTGCAGCATAGACCAGTACAACGAGCTGGGAAAATCCGTATTTGAAAAAAGCCTGCAGGCCGTGAGGTACTGCATGTACTGCTCCGAGGATCTGCCGCGTTCACCGGAGGAGCTTAAAATATTCACAAAACGCGCGAATCAGTTCGTAACCGACGCGCAGAGAATACTCAGAAGCGGCAACAACAAAAGAATCAAGGATTTTATTATATTGAAGGGAGAAACGTAAAATATGGTTAATCTCGGCGTGGACTTCGGAAGCACCTACACAATGGTTGCTATCTATGAAAACGGCGAACCCAAAACGGTGCAGCCAAGCCATTTGACGTTCCATTACCCGTCGATCGTATGCTACGATGAGCAGAAGGATAAGTATTTCTACGGAACCTCGGCGAGAGATAAGCTCGGCAAAAAGGGCATAATCGGGTTCCGCGGCTTCAAAATGCTGCTGAACCATCAGATGAGCGAGGAAATGCTTAAGGAGAGAAACTACGGCGGCAAGCATACTCCCGAGTTTATAACGGCGTTTTTTCTCCGTTCAATAATTCAGAATACACTCAAAAAGCTAAATCAGGACAAGGTCGATCTGCTTGTGATCGGCGCGCCGGAATGCTGGTTTCAGAGCATCCGCACGATCGACGCGCGCGGCGTGCTGAGAGATATCTGTCTGGGCTTCAAGGACCTTGTCAACCGTGTGGAGCTCCGCAGCGAGCCTACCGACGCGGCGGCGTTCTGCGTATGGAATTACGAGAAAGAGAATCAGAGCAATTTTGACGGCAAAATCCTCGTCGTGGACTACGGCGGAGGAACGCTCGACACCGCTCTTGTCAGCGTGAACCGAATAGACGACAAGGTTCAGATCAAGCCCGAAATGCTCAGCGGCATCGGCGAGAACAGCGAGCGCGAGATCGGCAAGGCGGGTATCGCGTATCAGGAGGCGGTCGTGCGCAAGGCGATCGCCGAGGCGCTCGGTATTTCAGGGTCGGAGATCGAGACGGGTCCTTCGTTTGACAGAGCCGTCAAGGAATTTGAGGACACGCTGATCACGGACTGCGAGTTTGTAGACGAGACCTTCGAGGATTTCGCGGCGGTACCGCATCAGCTCAAGGATGAAAAATTCATCACCGTCAGCTACGAGGGCGAGGAGGTCGACATAAACTTCGCGCAGATGAAGCAGGCGTATAACGAAACGATCTTTCCGCAGCTTCAAAGGGTTCTCGACGAATCCTCCGAGAGTCTTGCGGCAGACGAAAAGCCGTATCTTGCGCTGGTCGGCGGTTTCTGCAACTTCTACCTCGTCAGGGAGCAGATACAGAACCATTTCCAGATGGGCGAGTTCAATTCCAGGGTCAAAACCCTGTTCCACAAGGAGGAGGACCGCGAAAAGGCTATCGCTTACGGCGCGTGCCTGCTCGCAAACAAGGTCATCGACGTCTGCTGCGTGGCAAACTTCGGAATCGGAATGTATATCAAGTACAGCAACCGCGACAAGGTGTTTATGCGCTACGCCATAAACTACGGTCAGGAGTACGTGCCCGACAAAATCTATTTCGCAAGGGATAACGACAAGACTATCGCTCCGATGATCCTGACCGAGGCGGACACCTTCCTTCTTAATTTCAACAAAAAGCCCGAGTACGGCTTCGCAGCCTGCCCGAAGGCAAAATTCGCCGCGGCGCTCAATAAAGCCAAGCACGACTCAATAGTGGTCGTTGGGTTTTCGATCGACGCCGCCGAGCGTATCAACGTTCACATTTTTAACTACAACTATGAAGCGGACGACGAGCAGTACGGCACCTCGATACCGCCTGTCGCCACGATTACGCTTTCAACCTTCAGAGGCAGCTTTGATAATCTGAAAATTCCAAAGAGGGAGTGATAAACCGTGCGTTTTGAAAAGACTACAGGGGATTTAATGATTGTCAACGGCGTTTCTCCGCGCGATATCGGACTCTACGAGGTCTTTAACGTCATGCTCGACGTACTTCTCGACGTCCGCAGCGAAACGGGTCAGGAGCTGTACAGCCTCAACGTCGACGAACAGGCGGTTGCAAAGTGGATAGCCGTGGCAAACGCGCTGCTGAGCGTACCCGTCGAATCCGGCAGCACTAATATGACCAGACGGCGCGCCGAACGCCTGACGCAGCTTCAAAACGAGCTCAAGCAAAAGGCGGAGAGCGTTTCGCAGTCTGAAAAAGAAATCGACATGCTGCTTCGCGAGGAAGAGGAAATGGAGCAAAAGCTCACCGAGTACCGCAAAAGGCACGCCGAGTTAAGCTCCCTCAGCGAGAAGAAGCAGGATATGCAGGAAGAAATAAAGCGTCTTGAAGCCGATATCGAAGCCATGGACAAGATAGACTACGATACGATTTCGGAACGCAGAAACCAGCTCAGGCAGACAAAGGCGGACAAGGAAAAACGTCTGCAGGCATATAACGACTACAACGAGCAGCTCGATATGCTCCTCGGCGAGCTGGAACAGACAAACGCCTCGATAGCCGGGGTCAGCAAGCAGATAGCCGAGGCTGAAAAGCAAAACAGCGAGGCAAAGGACGAGCTGCGCGACAAGCTGCTCGTCATTCAGCAAAAGCAGCAGGAGCAAAAGCAGGAAGCCGAAAAGCTGAACGCGGAAATTGAAAATCAGGAATCGTTATACAGTCGGCAGCAGGAGGAGTACGCCGAAAAAAACGGCGAGCTTCAAAGGATCCGCGGCAGCATAGACGCTCAAAAGACGATGAACAAAAACCTGCTGCAGGATATTGAAAACGCGCGCGAAAGCCTGAGCGAACAGGAAAAAGAAACCGAGTCCGCGGAGCAGCAAAAGAAAGAGCTTCAGGAAGAAATAACGGCGGCGACCGTTAAAAAGGAAAGCGCGCAGACTAAATTAAAGGAACTGAACGGCGAGATAAAGCGCGTTAAATGGGAGACGGAGGAGCTTGAGGAACGAAACTCCGCCTTCCGTCAGAAGCTGGGCGAGCTTGAGGAAGAAAAAGAAAAGCTCTCATATGCAGTTGCAGCGTGCTGCGAGAATATCAACCGCAGCAACTCAGAGCTTGCCCGTATAAACGTTCAGATAAAGCAAGAGGAAGAAAAGCTCAGGGAATCCGAATCAGAGCTTGAAATAGCCAACAGGCGGCTTGAAAAAGCCCTCGGGGAGGAGAGCCGCGTCAGCGGAGAGATAAATACTCTGCGCAAGGAGCTTACGGACGTAAACAACCGAATCGTCGAAATAAATACCGAGGAGTCGGAGCTAAAGGCAAAGCTTTCGGTGCAGAAGGAAGAGCTGAAAAATAAAACCGAAAGCACCGGCAAGGCGATCAGGCAGCTCAACGACGAAATAGCAAAGCAAACCGAGCAGCTCAGAGGACTTGAGGAGGTATGCGAAACCCTTGAGTGCGAGAGAACGGAGGCGAATAAGCGCTATTCCGACAAGCAGGAGCAGCTCGCCTCGCTTCACGGAGAGATCAGCACCCTCAGCGTAGAGCTTGAGAGCCTGCAGCAGCAAAAGGAACGCTGCGAAAAAAACAAGATGCTCGCCGAAAAAAGGCTTGCAGACCTCGAACACGAAATAAGCTGCTACAAGACGTTCTTCGATTCGGACGAATGCAAAAAAACGCAGCTTGAAATAAACAGACTTGAGCGGGTTGCGCGGTTGTATCAGGACGGAATCAAACGCCTGTTCAACGGAATGTCGCCGCCCGTGGAGCATCTGGGAAATCTGCAAAATTATTTTATCGGAATGCGCAACAAGCTGAACAATCAGCTGTATGCGGTTCGCAGCAGTCTTGATAATCTCAGTAAGGATTATCTCGATCTGATTGCGGAGATCGAGAAAGAGGTGAACGGATGAAGTGTGATTGCTGCCGCAGTCCCGTAGACGAAGAAAACGCCTGCTGTCAGGTTTGCGGCTTTCCGCTGCTGGGCGGAGACGGAAGCGATATGAGCTCGATCATCGGCGATTATCGCAGATCCCTGCTCGGCGGCACCGTTCTTTCTATAGAGCAGTTCTATTACGGCTACAACGGCGACGGAGAGCTTGAGGAGCTTAAAAGCGAGTATGTTGATATTGCAAACGCAGCCGATCTGCCGCAGGACGAGATCATGTGGTTCGACTGCGGGTACGAGCCGCTTGAGCTGCAAAGAGAATTTGAGCTTCACGCTCTTGTTCGGAACAGCAAATATTCGTTCCGGGCGAATTTACTTGTAAAACCGGACTCTGTCAAAACATTCAGCAAACTCGGCGTTTGCACAGAGGACGGATGCCGCGTTCGGTTCGTCGTCGGCGACGGAACAGATAATTTTTACACGGAAAGTATACCCTTACTGATAAAACAGAATCAATAATTGGAGGTACAAATAATGGCATTATTTGGAAAACGGAAAAAAGCGGAGGTTTTGGGCAGCGCCGTCAAGGAGTCCATAAACGAAGCTGAGCAGACTCAAAAAACACAGCAGCAGCTCATGCAGAACCGCTCGGTGCGCAACAGAATTGAAGAAGGCTTTTTTGATTTACTCACAAATCCCGAAATCGCCGCAAAAAGCCGCAAGGCGGCAGAGGCGAACGAGGTTAAGCTCGATAAAATGAAGGCTTCCGTAGACGCTTTGGAAGCAACCGGAGAAGAAAAAATCAGCAAGCTCTGGGAGATGGAGAAGGATTTGTATATCGTTCCGGGCGGATACGCTCAGCTTCCCTCGGAGGACAACGATGTTCCCAAAACAAATCTTGACGTATATAACCGCGCGGTAGAGGGTCTTGCGCGCAGCTTCAAGCAAAAAACCACAGCCGACGCGGTTGCCTCGGGCGCAGACAGGCTCGAAAACTTTGTCGTTCAGTTTATCGGAAATCTCCGCAACGCGCTCGAAACAGGCCGCGCAATGAAGGCGAACGCCTGCGTGGATATGATCAAGTACGTGCTTGTTGTCGGCTACAGATACGAGGACGCCGCCGATCCCCAGAAGTTTGAGGAGCGCATCAAAAAGAAGGTCGACTTTATCAGCACGATCGGCACCCACCTTATCGAGGCGATCGATTACTACTACACGCTTCTCACCAATTACGAGCTTGATGAAGCCGTTTACGCCCAGAACCTGCGCGAATTCGACAACATGGTCGAGCCGTTCCAGAGAGACTGTCCTCCCGAAATCAAGGATAAGCTCAACCGTCTCGGCTTTAAGCGCGCCATGCGCGAGCTGCCCGCCGGCGACGACGCCAGAAAGTATATGGGCATTCTGATCTCCTCCGAGTCGTATCTCACAAAGGCGCTCATGAGCAGCCTTCGTCTTGAGGCGTTCGCAATGGAGATCCTCAGAGAGCGCGGCAACATTCAGGAGCTTGTCAACGAGTGCAAAAAGGCGTTCGTGGCTTCGGGCGACGACTTCGATTACCACGATCATTTCAGACTGATGGAAAAAATCCGTCAGAAGAACATCAACGAGATCAACAAGCTCAACGACATCGTTGCCGAGGAGGAGGACTTCACCAGAAGAACGCAGGCTCTCCTCGACGAAGCGGCTCAGAACGAAAAGCTCGCGAACGCGGTTGCCAACGCGTCAATGGCTATCGAAAAATACCAGCGCCTTCAGGATCGCAACGAGAAGCTCAAAAAGCGCGAGAAGGAAACCCGCGGCGCCTACAGAATCGAGAAGGAACGCCTCGAGCAGGAGCGCATTGAGCAGGAGCGCTTAGAGGAGATCGAGCGTCAGCTTGAGCTTGAGGAGCTTGAGCGTATGCGCGAGCAGGAAGAAATCATTGAAGAACAGACGGAAGAACCTGAAATCTTATTAAACGAATAACGGGGAGGAGTATCTCTAATGGCTTTTGAAAACTGGAAATTAAACAGAAAAGTGCATAAGCAGGAAAAGAAGATCGCTAAGAAAGAGGAGTTAGCTCAGACCACAGTCCGCGCCAACGACTCCATGACCAATATCACCAACAGAACCGAAAAGGTTAAGGAAAAGCTCAACGCCGAGGAGTGGTACTCAAAGCATCTTGACCGCGCAAATCTCGACACCGAGATCCACGAGGCAAGGCAGAACCTCTTTATTCAGCGCGAACGCCTGCTCAGAAGACTTATCACCTTCAACCGCGAGTACAAATACATTCTGCAGAAGCCCGATACCAGCATTAAGCGCCGTGAGCTTGAGCGCTGTTCGACCGGAGCAAAAAACGCCGCCTACGCGCTCGCAATTGTAGACGAGGCTATCGACCGTCTTGACAACATCCGTTCGGAGCACGAGTGGAGAGATATCATGCGCGATCTGACAAAGGGCTATAAGCTCGTCAACGCCGTTTCCATAGGCTCAGACCTCATGACCCGCCTCGCGTTCTGGATGCAGAAGGCGAAGAGCGAAATCAAGGGCGATATCTCGGTCGAGGCGATGGAGTATTACTTCGGAATGCCCATCGACAAGCTTCTCGAGGAGCAGACCGGCTCAGAAAAGGCTGCCGATATGCTGATCGAAAACTCCGTTCTTGATCTGGAGGACGAGGACGCCGTGCTTGAAGCCATCCGCTGGGGCACCGTATTCACCGTCACTCCCAACGAGGCTTCAAACGTAGCGGAGCAGCAGAGCAACAAGGCTAAGAGTGTCGGCGGAACCCCGATCTTCACAAAGCCCGACGAAACCTTTAAGGAAGTAAAGGACTTCTCCGCAATCAATATTGACGATCTGCCCACGATGTTTTGATCAGAAAGGAAAACAAAATGGATACTACTTTGCTGCGCAGTTTACAGGACAAAGAAAACCTTTGCAGAAATTACCGCAGACAGGCGGATACCGTATACATTCAGAATAACCGCCAGTACAGCGAGGATCAGTGCGTTCTCCTGCAGCGCGCCGCCGACCTTGAGTCCGAGATGGCGGCAATGACCATCGGCGCCGAGAGAGACCACCATATCAGAGAGAAAAACCGTTTGGATTACGATATCATGCGCATCCGCAGCTCGCTTGAAAAGAGCAGCGGCAGCGCGGCTCCGTCGGCAGGCAAGGATTCAAAGAAAGCCGACAAGCAAAATCCCGATAACAAGGAAAAGACCAAGGACGAGCAGGAGCTTGACCGCGCTGTCCGCACATGGTACAAGGAGAAGCCCAAGCACTCCTTTGAGGACGTAGCCGGCATGGAGGAGATGAAGAAAAAGCTCCAGGGCTGCATCGCCGACGCTCAGGCGGGCGACCTGAGAGAATATCTCAAGATCCCCAAGCTCAATTCCTATTTCTTTGTAGGCCCTCCCGGCTGCGGTAAAACATATATCATCGAGGCGTTCGCGCACGAGCTGATGGATCAGGACTACAAGTTCATCTCGATCCTCGGTTCCGACATTATCAGCAAATACGTAGGCGCGGCTGAAAAGAGCGTTACAAGACTGTTCGAGGAAGCCGCCAACAACGCTCCCTGCATCGTGTTCGTTGACGAGATCGACAGCCTCTGCAAAAACCGCTCTCTGCCTAACCTTCCCGAGTATGCGGCAAACATCACGACCTCGTTCCTCACCGGCTACAACCGCATCCACAGCGAGGACTCCAAGGTCATCTTCATCGCCGCGACCAACTACCCCAACCGCGTCGACGCCGCAATGCTCGACCGCGCCGAGATCATCCGTCTGCCGCTTCCCGATGCCGAGGCGAGAAAGGCGGCGTTCGTCCGCTTCTTTGACGGCATTGTCACATTGAAAAACGGTCTGTCATATGATCTGATGGCAGAAAAGACATGGCGGTTCAATTACCGCGACATCGAGCGCCTCACCTCAGCTCTCAAGCTTGCGCTGTTCCGCGACGTAATGGAGCTGTTCGGCGATCAGAATATCGCTATCGACGCTCTCAAAAACGGAAAGTACCGGCTCTCGAAGGAGAAGTTCGAGGAGGTTCTCGACGCGTTCAAGCCGTCGCCCAAGGAAATGATACTCAAGGATCTGGTTGCATGGGAAAAATCCGTTCAGTCCGTTGTCGATTTCGCCGAGACCGGTTCCGAAGCGCTGTACGACTGCGAGCCTGCACTGACCGTTCAGACTCCTGCGGCGGACGACGAAAAAGCTTCCGATCCCGAGATGGACGCTCTGGTGGATCGTATCATGCACCTTGATGTCAGCGAGCCTGAGAGCACCGAGGCGGTATATCCCGTTAAGAAAGAATTTACCTTTGATCCCATGAAGGGAGTTGTACGTATCAGCTTCAAAATTGGCGCGCGTAAAGCGACAAACGTCAAGGTCGTGGTTAACAGCGAGCTTATTGTACCGGACGTCGACGGCGAAGTTTACAGCTTTCCTTTTGAGCCTGACGATGATAAAACCACAGAGGTTGACGTATTCGTAAAGGACGACGAGGGCTATATCGGTTCGTTTACCGCCGTATTCAAGAGGGAAATCAGCATGGCAAAGGAATTTGAAATATAATAAAATCCGCCGGAAAACACGCTTTTGTTCGCACAGCCTGCGCGGAGATGAATAAGGAATGATAATATGTCAGTGAATACCGAAATCATTGAGAAAAAGAGTTTTGAGGAACGCTTTCACACCTGCTTTGGAAAAATGCTCGTCTGCAAGTCGTCCTCAAATACCAAATTTTTCGCGGAGCAGAGTCTGCCTTCGTTTATCAGGGACTGGCTTGTCATGCGCTTTTCAGACAGCGACGGCGCTGTGGATGAAGAAAAGCTCTCCGCGTACATAAAGAAAACCATTCCGAACAAGGAGCAGTGGAACAACATTCTGGTGGATATGCTCTATCATAATGAATCGGCGCGGTTTCTGGCGAAGGTAAAAATCGATTTTGATATGAAGAAAAAGCAGGCGCTGTTCTCCTTACCGGCGTTTCAGGTGCCTGAGCGAAAGGGCGGAGCGGTTGTTGACTGGAGCGTCATCGAACGCCACCGCGACGAGCTTTTGTCCTCGGCGGACGTCTGGGGAATCGTTACGATCCGCTGCGAGTCCGACGGGGAAGGCAAAAACAACGTCTTTAAGCTTGTAGACTTCACTCCGTTCTGCCCGTATAATATCGATTTGAACTACTATTCAAACGCAAGGCAGTATTTCACGACCGAAGAATGGATCGATATCATCCTCTCAGCTATCGACTATAATCCTGACGCTTATTCGAATCAGGAGGAAAAGCTCTCCGTCCTCAAGCGTCTGCTGCCTTTTGCAGAGAAGCGCGTAAATCTTATTGAGCTTGCGCCCAAGGAGACAGGCAAATCGTATATGTTCTCAAGGCTGAGTCAGTACGGCTGGCTGATCAGCGGCGGAAGCATATCTCGCGCAAAGATGTTTTACGACATTTCGAAGCGCACAAACGGCCTTGTCTCAAAGTACGACTACGTTGCGCTCGACGAGATCTCAAGCATCAAGTTTACCGATAAAATGGAAATGCAGGGCGCGCTGAAAGGATATCTTGAAAGCGGCGACTACCACGTCGGCGATTACCGCGGCGTGGGCGACGCAGGCATGGTGCTGCTCGGAAACATCGCCCACGAAACGATGGACACAAACGTCAATATGTTTGAGCAGCTCTCCGATCTGTTCTGCGATTCCGCGCTGCTCGACCGCTTTCACGGCTTTATTAAGGGCTGGGAGATTCCCAAAATGCGCGAGAGCCTGAAGGCGAACGGTTGGGCGCTCAACACCGAATACTTTGTCGAGATACTTCACACTCTGCGCGGCAAAACCGTCTACCGCTCGGTTGTGAATCAGCTTGTAGAGGTGGGACCCGACGCCGCCACGCGCGACACCGAGGCGGTAAAGCGGCTCGCTACGGCATACCTCAAGCTGCTCTTCCCGGACGCGACGGATGTGAGCAAGGTAGACCGCGAGGAGTTCAGACGATATTGTCTGGAGCCTGCCGTTGAAATGCGCAGCGTGATAAAAACCCAGCTCGGCATTATCGACCCGGGCGAATTTCAGGGAAAGACCGTCCCGGAATTTACTCTCAAAAATTAGGAGACCTTCATTATGACTGAAACCGAAAGAGTAGATCTCGAGCAGTTCAGGATGACCTGCGACGCGGTAAAACAGATGGAAATAAACGTTGCGGACAGCCTGAGCAACAGCCCGAACCGTCTTGTGGGCTATGCGGACTACACCGACGTTTTCCGCAGCATGATCCCGATAGTTCAGTTTGACAGGAGCGGAGACGTCAGCGGCTGGGACGACTTTTCCGAAATTTTTCCCGATACCCTGCCGTACGGGCGTTCCACCACCGCGGCGGTAATGTTCACGGGTCAGACAGGCTGCGGACGGCACACGGCTGACAAAACGATGATGAGCGTTGCTCTCGATACCGTGAGAAAAGCGGCTGAGTCTGCCGAGGATGACGACGATTTGTTCGGGATGCTGGACGAGCCAGATTACGATAAGGATATCCGCTACTATCTGATTGATTTTAACGCGTTCGGCGGAGTTCCCGAGCGGTTGTTTATGAAGGACATGGACGAGCTGTTTTCGCAGATGATGAAAACTGCGGCGGCAGAGCCTTCTGCGGTGTTTTATTACTCGCTGGGAAACGTCACCGATATTCTTAACAACAAAAAGCTTACCGCGAGGTTCCTCTACAACGTAGGGCGAATCAAAATGAATCCGCGTTCGCGCTGTATTCTCACGTGCATCTACGACGGAAAGGCCGAAACCCTTACCGAAAACATTAAGCAACCGTTTTTTGTTCTGGAATTTGATTTGCCGACAAAACGCGCCCGGCAGGAGTATTTCCGCTACCTTACAGACCGCTACATGAATATAAAAATAGATCTGAACGCCGACGAGCTTACCGAGCTTACAGAGGGCTTTACGTTCGCGATGATAAAAAAGCTCGCCGCTCATATGATGATGACAGTAAAGGCGGAGATCGTCGCGAAGAAGCTGAACCCCGACAACTACGTCCGTCAGGCGACCATCAACGAGCTTGAGGTTCTCATAATCGACGCAAAGAAAATCAAACGGCTCGTTAAGCTCATCAAAATAACGCAGTATACCGAGCTGTCGCCGCCTGCAGCGGCTTACCCTGCGGCGTATCCGGTTGCGTACGCGCCTCAGGCTGCGGTTCCCTCCGAACCCGCGCAGGCTGCTCCGCAGCAGGCGATGCCCGAGATGAACGACGAGGATTTGGACAAGTCGGTTGAAGCCAGCATAGAAAACATAGACACGCCCGATCAGTTCTTTGAGGTGCGCGAAAATATGCTGCGGCCTACGGGCTATTCGCCCGTGATTCTGATGGAGCGCGGAAAGATGTATCCGCAGGCGTTCCGCGACGAAAATATTCCGCTCAGGCATTTTCTTATCAGGTGCCGCGAGGAGGGCTTTGCTTCGCTCGACAACATCCACACCGCCTTTGCGGAGGCGAACAAAAACGGAGGTCTCGGCTTCCGTCCGCTCAATTCTTCGCTGCTTCTCAAGGACAGGACTGAAATTGCCGAGGACGACGGCAGAATTTTGTTCGGCGAAGTTATTATGGAGGGAAAGGCGATTGCCGCCAACCTTTCTGAGCTGGGTCACGACGTGAACTGGCTCAAGGCTCAGCTTGTTGAGCAGGGTTGTTCCTCGACCGCAGAGGTTTTCCTCGGAATCTGCGAAGCAAAAGACAAGCTCGTTTTATTCAAAAACGAGTAGAAAAGCGGCGTTTAATTGCGGAATAATTGAAACGGAGAAATGTTATGTTTGTCAGGCAAACTGTTTTGCGGAGTATAACGGCGGTGTTCTTCGCGCTTTCGGTATTGTTGATGATAACCGAAATGCTGGATACGCGCATTTACTCGGTCACCTTTTATTTGTTTCTGTACTATCTGTCGCCTGTCGCCGGACTTCTGACCGCATTGCTGATAGGGAAGTTCGAAAAATTGTCTTTGATCGTTCTGACCGTTGCGACCTGCCTGCTGCATATCATGATTTTTGGCAGTCAGTTCAAAGATTTGCCGCTTGATATGTCGAGCACGAAGTTCGAATTGATTTCGAACGTGCTGGTTATTGCAGGCTGCGCTGCGCTATTTCTCGGCGGCGTTTTGCTCAGAAGCGTGCCGCGCAGAGTTTTGTGCCTTTGCGCCTGCGCCGCCTTTGTGCTTGCGGCGGCATTTGAGGGATGTATATGCGTCAGGTATCTTGTGACCGACGTCGGTCTTACAAATCTCATCAGAACCTCCCTTCTTGCCGTCTGCAAATCTCTCGGCATGGCAGGCTTGGCGCTTCAGCGAAAATAGTATAAAAAAACCCGAAGTCCGGAAGATGAGCCGGATTTCGGAGTTTCTTTTTTAAAGAAGGCTGTACGCCTCGTTTTTTGCCTGAGTCTCAAACGGACACGAGATGTTTCCGTAATCGTAGGTGTTTTTGTTGTTGTCGATATATCGGATAAGGATGTCGTCGGAAAAATACAGGCGGTGTTCTTCCGTACCGTCAAAAATCAGCGCAAAATACAGCTTATTGTCTTTGTAGTAATATTCTCTTGAGTAGTTCCAGCCGGAGTAGCCGTTGGAACAAACGATCTTTGTTGTTTTGCCGTTTCTTTTGTAATACGTTACGTCGCCGTCTGTGGTCTTTTTTCCGGGATATGCCTGAGTCGCGTAGTAGTCAATGCGGATCTGAGAGATCTCGCCGTCAACGTCAATATACGGAAGGGTGGTTGGAGCCTGCGTTGTGGGTTCCGTGGGCTTGCCCGAGGATACAAACAGCATAATCGTGTCGCCCTTGTTTACCTCTCGTCCTGATTGAATGCTCTGGCGGATAACGTAACCCTCGGCGACCTCGCTGCTTTCCTCATACTCGGTGTCGACCTTCAAACCGAGCTTTTCAAGCTCCGACTTTGCGTCCGAGAGCTTTTTGCCGGACACGTCGGTTACCGTAACGGTTTGCTTTTCGGTAGGCTTCGCGGTTGTGGGAGCTTCGGTTTTTGGGGCTTCCGTCGGCTTTGCGGTTTCGGCGGAGGTTGAGGCTGCGGTCTCGTTTTTGGAATTGTTGTTTATGATAAATATCGCTGCCATCGCGGCCAATATCCCGACGATCAGAACCGAGATGATAACGATTGCCGCAATCAGACCCGCGTTTTTCTTTTTGCGCTGAGCGCCGTTCTGCTGATTCTTCTGCATACGGTCAGCTCTTTTTTTATTGGAATACAAATCCTCCTGCGGTTTTTGGTTGTTGTACGAATCTCCGTAGGTTCTGTGGAGGGGCGCAGTGGTTCTTTCGCTGTCGTCCGGCTTTTTCATGCGGTTGATGTCAAACTTAGGTACTGGCGGTTCGTCAGTCGGAACCATCTCGTTGCGCAGCGCCGCTTCGGTAAGCTGTATCAGCTTTGACATGTTCGGACAGCGGTTTTCGGGGTACACCGCAAGACCGTACATGAGAACCTTTTGCAGCGGAGCGCTGATTCGTATACCCAGTTCGGACGGCTTTTTAAGCGTGTCGAGCCGCGCGCGGTTGAGCGAATCGGTGGGTATGCAGTCTGTGATGCACTTGTAAATCGTTGCGCAAATGCCGTAAACATCCGTCCACGGACCCTGATTTCCGTTGCTGGTGTACTGCTCGTACGGCGCAAAGCCCGGCTTGAGCAAAACCGACATGGTCTTTTTCTGCGCGCCGGCAAAGAACCTCGCGGAGCCGAAATCCATAAGCTTCAGACTTCCGTCCTCCGTAACCTTGATGTTGTCGGGCGCGATGTCGCGGTGAATGATGTTCTCGCTGTGCATTTTTTCGAGCGAGCGCATAATGGGGAGCATGAGGGTAAAGATGCTTTCCGCCTCAAAAACACGGCCTTTTCTGACAAGCTCCGAAAGTGTCTGCCCGTCGACGTATTCCATGATGATGTAGGCGGTATTGTTTTCGGTAAAGTAATCCCTTACGTCGACGATTCCCTTTTCCTTTGAGAACTTGGCAAGGCTCTGAGCCTCGCGCAAAAACTGACTTCTGCCGTTCTTGAAGTATTCTCCCTCGTTTTGGTAATTGATCGTTATGTTGTTGGTCGCCTTGTTGTTTCTGTTGGCGAAGCCGTTCGGGTAGAACTCCTTGACGGCGATTTTTAAATTCAGATTCAGATCCAAGCCTACGTAGGTAATGCCGAAGCCGCCTTCGCCGATAGAAGCTCCGACGAGGTATTTGTTCTGAAGCAGGGTTCCGGGAATGAGGTGGTGCGGAACATCCTTGATCTGGGTGCTGCCGCCGCAGTGCGGACAAAAAAGCTCTCCGTCCCCGATCTGATTCATACAATGATAGCAGTACATATTATCCCTCTTTGTTAAGGCAATACCGCACAATTACGGTGTGCGGATTGCGAAGTAAGTTTTTTTGGACAGTCTGACGGAATAAGATTCAAGCAAGACGTGCGCCGCGAATTATGCGGTGCTGCCTTAAACTTTTTCAATCACCATACAGGTAACGTTGTCCTCGCCGCCGTTTTCAAGCGCCTTGTCTGTGAGCTGAATAGTATAAGGCTGATCCGGTACCGAAAGGATCCTGCGGATTTCCTCGTCGCTGCACATATCATACAGGCCGTCGCTGCAAATCAGCAGCTTATCGCCCTCGTCGAGGGTCAGCTCGCCGTAGGATTCCGCGAAGAACTCGGGCGACTCCTCGTCCATTCCCAGAAAACGGGTGAGAATATGGCTTTCGGAGCTTTCTTCCGCTTCCTCAAGCGTAAAAATATTCGCCTCATATTTCTTTTGGGCAAGGGTGTGATCCCTCGAAACGCGCGTCAGTCTGCCGCCGCGGTACAGATAAATCCTCGAATCGCCCATTGTGAACAGCTCCGCCGTGCCGTCGTTCAGGTAAGCCATCGCAAATGTGCTGCCGCCGCGGTTGAGCTTGTTCATATCGAGAAACTGCCTGATCTGACCGGTGGCGCTTTGAACATATTTCTGAATTACTTCGGAGGCGGGCTGCTTTTCGCTCGAAAGATAGTCGTATAGCTTCGCCGCGACGAGAGCCGAGATCTGCGACGCTTCTCTGCCGCCTTTTTCGCCGCCCATCCCGTCAAAAACCGCGCACAGAAGAGGCTCGGACGTACAATTTGCCCTTAGATGCTGAGTCTTGTCACCGGATTCTCTGACGATGTTTTTGATTGTAAAATTGTCCTCGTTTACGGCTCTTAATTTGCCTTTGTCGGTAGAAATTAATACCTTGTAGTTAATACACATAATATATACCCGGTTTGCTGCCGTTATTATTTCTGTAAATACGCTTCTATTTTACCATGTTACTGATATCTTATCAATATTTGCGGAAGAATTTTCTTCGAAATCTTTATTATGGACGGCAGGTCGATTAATTTGATAAAAGATACTTGACAATACCGCCGCGGCGGTGTAAAATAGTTTTATATCAAACAGTTTATTTTGAAACTGTTGAAATCTGAACTAACGGGGTGATTGCTTGACTGAGAAAACCAAAATCGGCGCTATCGGGCGTGAGATCAAGGCGATCGATCATCTGATGCAGCGCGAGATCCAAAAAACCGCGTCCGGACTCGGGGTAGACAGGGTCACGGTCATGCACGGCTGGATAATCGGCTATCTTGCGAATGCCGGCGGCGACGTGTATCAGAAGGACATCGAATCTCACTTTGCGATTTCGCGTTCCACAGTGACCAATATCGTCAAATGTATGGAGAAAAAGGGATATATTATCCGTGAGTCGGTCGATTCCGACGCGCGGCTCAAAAAGCTGATTCTGACCGAACGCGGCAGAGAGGTCGGCGAAACAATGCGCTCTGCCGTAATAGAAACAGAAAAACGGTTCGACGGAATGCTTTCCGAGGAAGAAAGCGAGCAGTTCCTCGCGCTTATCAGCAAGCTCAGACTCGGACTTGAAAATTACTCGACGAAAGGAGAAAACGTATGATTAAAACCTTAGCGGTACATATCAAGGGTTATGTGCGCGAATCGGTGCTGACGCCGCTGCTGATGATTCTTGAGGTCATTATGGAAACCGTCATTCCGTGGCTTATGGCGACGATGATCGACGACGGAATCAACAAAGGAAATATGCAGCACATTGTGATAACGGGTCTGTGGATGCTTCTGTGCGCGCTGATCGCGCTGTTTGCCGGCGCAATGGGAGCTGTTTACGGAGCAAAGGCTTCTGCGGGCTTCGCGAAAAACCTCCGTCTCGGAATGTTTGAGAACATCCAGAGCTTTTCGTTCGCGAATATCGACAAGTACTCCACGGCGGGTCTTGTGACAAGAATGACAACCGACGTCACCAACGTTCAGAACGCGTATATGATGCTGCTGCGCATCTGCTTCCGCGCGCCGTTTAACCTGATCGCGGCTATGACAATGACGTTTATCATCAACGCAAGGCTAGCGAGCGTATATCTGATCGCGGTCGCGTTCCTGTCGATCGTGATGGCGTTTGTTATTTCGCGCACGCATAAGTATTTCACGCAGGTTTTCGAGCGTTACGACGACCTCAATGCGAGCGTTCAGGAGAACGTCTCGTCAATACGCGTTGTAAAGGCGTTTGTCCGCGAAAAGCACGAGGTAACAAAGTTCCGGAAGGCTGCAACCAACCTCTACAGGCTGTTTGTCAAGGCTGAAAAGCTGATGGTTTCGGTAACTCCGCTGATGACCCTGACCGTTTACGGTTCGGTGATCGCAATAAGCTGGTTCGGCGCGAACATGATCGTCGGCGGCGAGCTTACAACAGGCGAGCTTACCACCATGCTTACCTACTGCATGCAGATCCTCATGAGCCTGATGATGGTCGGCTTCATCTTCGTAATGCTCACAATGAGTATGGCGAGCGCGCAGCGAATCGCGGGCGTGCTTGACGAGAAGTCCACGCTCACAAATCCGGAAAAGCCCGATTTCAACGTGCCCGACGGCAGTATTGATTTTGAAAACGTTTCGTTCAGCTACAGCGAAAAGAGCGAACGTCCGGTGCTCAGCGACGTCAACCTCCACATCAGATCAGGAGAGACGATCGGAATCTGCGGCGGCACCGGCAGCTCAAAAACCAGCCTTGTCAACCTTATCGGCAGACTGTACGACGTAAGCGGGGGAAGCGTAAAGGTCGGCGGCAAGGATGTACGTTCCTACGACCTCGAAACTCTGCGCAACGAGGTTTCGGTCGTGCTTCAGAAGAACGTTCTGTTCAGCGGCACGATTTTCGACAACCTCCGCTGGGGCAACGAGAACGCCACCGACGAGGAGTGTATAGCCGCCTGCAAGCTTGCCTGCGCGGACGAATTTATCAGCGCCTTTCCGGACGGCTACAATACAAAAATCGAGCAGGGAGGAACGAACGTCTCCGGCGGACAGAAGCAGCGTATCTGCATTGCGAGAGCGCTTCTTAAAAAGCCGAAAATCCTCATTCTCGACGACTCGACCTCTGCGGTAGATACCGCGACAGACGCAAAAATCTGCCGCGCCTTCGCGGAGGAGATACCGAATACAACAAAGCTCATCATCTCGCAGCGTATCTCAAGCGTGATCCATGCAGACCGCATTATCGTCATGGAGCACGGCAAAATCAACGCCGTCGGTTCTCACGACGAGCTGATGGAGAGCTGCCCGATTTACCGCGAAACCTATATCGCCCAGACCGAGGGCAGCGGCGACTTTGACAAGAAGGGAGGAAAATGATATGGCAGGACCAATGGGACACGGAAGAAGAGGAAATACAACTCCCAGACCGAAGGTCAAAGACCCCAAAAAGACGTTCAAGCGACTGCTCGGTCTTATTCTCAAAAATTACAAGGTTCACCTGATAATCGTATTTATCAGTATCATTATCAGCGTTTTCTCGAGCGTTCAGGGTACTCTGTTCATCCGCAACCTGATTGACGACTACATCGTTCCGATGCTTTCTCAGCCTACGCCCGATTTCACTCCGCTCATTCTTGCTATCCTGCGCGTCGCGGCGTTCTACCTTGTCGGCGCGATCGCCACCTACGCCTATTCGAGAATTATGATTTACGTAACGCAGGGTACAATGCGCGATTTGCGCTGCGACATCTTCAATCACATGGAGAGCCTGCCTATCAAGTATTTCGACACCCACTCGCACGGCGATATCATGAGCGTCTACACCAACGACGTCGACACCCTCCGCCAGATGATTAGCCAGAGTATGCCGCAGGTATTCTCAAGCGCCATCACTATCGTGTCGGTGCTTGTCAGTATGTTCGTGATAAGCGTACCGCTGACCCTTGTCACCCTCTCAATGATCTTTGTTGTGATGATGATAACGAAGAAAATCGGCGGCAAAAGCAGCAATTACTTCCTTGCACAGCAGGTTGACCTCGGCAAGGAGAACGGCTTCATCGAGGAAATGATGCAGGGTCAGAAGGTCGTAAAGGTTTTCAATCACGAGAAAAAGAGCGTGGAGGAATTCACGCGCCTCAACGACACCCTTTTCCACAGCTCCTACAACGCCAATATGTTCGCCAATATCCTCATGCCGATAAACGCCCAGATGGGCAACGTCAGCTATGTTCTCTGCGCAATAACAGGCGGCGTTCTGGCTACTGCAGTCAGCGGTTTTCTCGGTATTTCACTCGGCAGCCTTGTCAGCTTTCTCTCGTTCAACAAGAGCTTCAGCCAGCCGATCACTCAGGTGAGCCAGCAGTTCAACAGCATTATCATGGCGCTTGCCGGCGCTGAGCGTATTTTCGAGCTGCTCGACGAGCCGTCCGAGGAGGACAACGGCTACGTAACCCTCGTCAACGCAAAGAAGGTTGACGGCAAGCTCACCGAAACAGAGGAACGCACCGGCTTGTGGGCATGGAAGCACACTCATCAGGCGACAGGCGACGTCGACTATATTCCGCTTCAGGGCGCGCTTGTTATGGACGACGTGGATTTCGGCTACACAGACGAAAAAATCGTGCTGCACAACATCG
Organism: uncultured Ruminococcus sp.; assembly: GCA_902765625.1. Lineage (GTDB taxonomy): Bacteria > Bacillota > Clostridia > Oscillospirales > Acutalibacteraceae > Ruminococcoides. The sequence goes on from CACXAO010000001.1 coordinate 103,264, forward strand.
ATATCAACGCCAAACCCGGACAGAAGATCGCGTTCGTCGGCTCGACCGGAGCAGGCAAAACCACGATCACCAACCTCATCAACCGATTTTACGACATTCAGGACGGCAAGATCCGCTACGACGGAATCAATATCAATAAAATCCGCAAGTCCGACCTGCGCCGTTCTCTCGGCATCGTGCTGCAGGAGACGAACCTGTTCAGCGACACGATCATGGAGAACATCCGCTACGGCAGACTCGACGCCACCGACGAGGAGGTCATCGCCGCTGCAAAACTCGCCAACGCCGACGACTTTATCCGTCAGCTTCCCGACGGCTACAACACCGTTATCAAGGCTGACGGCGGCAATCTCAGTCAGGGTCAGCGCCAGATGCTCGCGATTGCGCGCGCCGCTGTTGCCGATCCGCCTGCGCTTATTCTTGACGAGGCGACAAGCTCCATCGATACCCGCACCGAGAGAATGGTTCAGGAGAGTATGGATAAGCTGATGAAGGGCCGCACCACATTTGTTATCGCGCACCGCCTGTCTACCGTTAAAAACTCAGACTGCATCATCGTCCTTGAGCAGGGCAGAATCATCGAGCGCGGCACGCACGATGAGCTGCTTGAGCAAAAGGGCAAGTACTACAGCCTCTACACCGGCAAGGCTTCATAATAATTTTACCGCTTCCGTCTGTATTGCGTATTGAATAACGCCACAATATGTTGTATAATACAGATGGAGGTGGGCATATGAAACACAAAAGCTTGTTATCGGCGGTTTTGGCGGCAATCATGCTGCTCGTCACGTTCTGCTCATGCGATATCGCCGATTTTTTCGAAGAAACCACGTCGGATTTTACTCCCGACATGTATGTCCACTTTCTGGACGTGGGTCAGGGCGATTCGATTTTTATTGAGCTGCCAACCGGCAAAACCATGCTGATCGACGCCGGCGAAAACTACCACGGCGAAGCTATCATCTCGTATATCTCCGACCGGGGCTATGATAAGATCGACTATCTTGTCGGCACACATCCTCATTCCGACCATATCGGTTCAATGGCGTACATAGTCCGGAATTTCAAAATCGGTTCGGTGTATCTGCCCAAGGTGACTTCAAATACAGTGATGTACGAAAAGCTGCTTGAGGCTGTTGAGAAAAAGAACCGCAAGGTGAAAAACGGCAGGGCGGGAATAACCATAGCCAAGGATGAAGAAAAAGACTTTTCCGCAAAGATCATCGCGCCCGTCGAGATCAACGAGAAAAATCTCAACAACAGCTCCGTTATGATAATCATTGATTACAAGGAATCGACGTTCCTGTTTACGGGCGACGCCGAAAAAGAGGAGCTGAAAACGGTCAAGGCGGATGTTACAGCCGATGTGCTCAAGGTGGGGCACCACGGCAGCCGAAACGCCAACCCGGAGTTTTTTCTCAAAAAGGTCAGTCCGCAAATCGCCGTAATTTCCTGCGGAGTCGATAACGACTACGGTCATCCGCACAAGGAAACGCTGAAATATCTCGAAAAGCTGAACTGCGAGGTTTACCGCACCGACAAGGACGGTACCGTTACGGTATACACCGACGGAGAAAAGCTAGGCGTGGATACCGGCGGACAGGTAATGGAAAGGGCGAAGTGATGAAGAAGTTTACTGTAGACCGCATCGAGGGCGATATCGCCGTACTTGAATGCGAAAACGGCAGCTTTGTCAATATGGAGCTTAGTTCGCTTCCAAAGAATATCAGCGAAGGCGACATAATACGCTTTGCCGCGAACAGCTGTTTTCTCAGCGACGAGGAAACGTCGCGCCGGCGCCAAAAAATGAAAAAGCTGATGGACAAGCTGTTTACAGAGGAATAATAAAGATTAAAAAATCGCTCCCTCATCCGGGAGCGATAAATTTATTTACGGAAGCCACGCATACAACGGCGCAGCAAATCTCAGCGCATTTTCCTTTCATCAAAATACGCGAGCATTCGCCGAGGGTATGTCCGGTGGTAATAACATCGTCGATCAGCAAAACGCGTTTGCCGCTCAAGTCGGTATTGCCGAGCAGTCTGTAAACGCCGCGCACGTTTTTTTCGCGTTCATCTTTGCTGGTTTCGTGCTGAGGCTGATTTTGTTTGAATTTTTCAAGTGTGCCGAGATAAGGAAGCTCCAGAAGCTCGGCGCATTCACGGGCAAGAAGCTCAGCTTGATTGTAGCCTCTGAGCTTTCTGTTGATCTTGTGCATAGGAACGCAGGTGACAAGGTCGAAGTGTAAATCACCGTATAATTCTTTAACGGCGCGGACGATCTGCATAGCCAAGGGTTTAGCCAAATCGGTGCGGTTTTTGAATTTGAGTTTGTGAATAGCCTTCGAGTAAGCGTCCTTATACGGAAGCGCCGCAGCGCAAATATAGCCGCCAGCCGCATAGGTTTTCCAGCAATATTCCGGGATTTGCTTCCTACACCTTTTGCAGGCGCACTCGCTGTCGTCAATAACCTTGTTGCAATAAGGGCACCGCGACGGAAAAAACGCCACTGCCCAGAAATGAAGAAATTTTTTTAAAGAAGTCATGTCAGTAAATCGTCGTAGGAGACATCAAGTATTTCTTTCAGCATTTTCAGTTCGTCTGAATAAAGGTGCCTTTGACCGACCTCAAGCTTTGCAAGAGCCGACCTTGTAATATCGCAGCCGTTAATCTGCAGCTTTGCAGAGAGCTGTTCCTGAGTAAAATTTCTTTTTTCCCGGAGTCTGCGGATATTTTTGCCAACGGTTTTTTCATAATTACGATTCATACCCAACCCGCCTTGCACTTAAATGAGAACAAAAGCTATAATAATATTTTATCCTCATAATGCAAATCTGCTGCACTCAAATAAGTGCAAAAAACATTATTTTGAAATTACGAAAAAATTTCGAAAAAACTATTGACAACTCAGCACCTCTGTGATATAATATCCCTTGTTGAGTTCACAAAGAACAAAAACAAAATATGCGAGTGTGCTGGAATAGGCAGACAGGCACGTTTGAGGGGCGTGTGTCTTTGACGTACGGGTTCAAGTCCCGTCACTCGATTATAACGGCTTGGCTATGCGGTTTTTTCTATATTTTTTTGTTTACTTTTGTAAACTTAAATTTATAAAAATAAAATTAAATTTTTCAAAATGCAACACGCCATGCAACACGCTTTCTCCGGCGTGTTGCTTTTCTTTTGTAAAAAAATATTTATATAAATGTAAATAAATGCTTGACTTTTATATAAATGTGAGTTATAATATAGATACAGTAAAGGAGCGGTGAAGCTCCTATAGAAAGGGTTTTGAAAATGTTAAAAATCAACGCTTACTCAAAAAATAAAAACCTCCCGGTGTCTCTCGACACCTTCGGCCGTAACGGCCTTCTTGAAAAGGTCATCAACGATCAGCCTTTTGACGGCGATATCATCGCCGAGGCGCTGAACGGAACACGCCGCATTTACGATAAATACAAGGCGGTTTTTCAGTCCGATGAGCTCATTCGTCTCGAGGCGGTTGATTATTGTGACAACGTGTATGTGATTGAAATTAGAATTGAGCATAGCTTGAAGGATCGCCTGTTCGCCAAAACTGTCGCGGCTCGTGATCGTTATCTTGCTACACGTGAGGGCGACTACAATCACGAGAAGCTGTACGGTGCTTTCTGTTCTCTTTATGAACTGATAGAGGACAGCGAGCTCGAGGGCGAATATGAAGAATGGCTCATCAAAACCGGAAACGAACGCTAAAAAAAAATATATCGGCGCCGGCTTCGCTCCGGCGCCACCAACGAAAGGAGTTTTATTATGAAACACGAGGCTTTGGAATACCTGAAGGAAATGCTCGAGCACAAATATGGTGACTTGACCGATGATTGTGGTTGTTATCTCCGTAACGAATTTGGCGAGCCGGAATGGTTCTCGGTCGCCGCGATCGTTGAGCTGATTGACCGCGCTGATGAAGAATGTTAGGAGGCTTTTATTATGAAATTCAACGGTTATCTTATTATCGAAAGCGACAGGATCGTCAATTGGAAATGCCCGCACACGGAAGAACAGGCTGATTCTTTCGAATGGGACGTGATCACGCTGTGCCGCCAAGTGAAAACCGAAAACCAGTCAAGCGATGTAGCGATGTATCGGTTTACCGACGGCACCTTGATTCACATTACTTATAGCAGAACGACGGGCGCGATCGAGCAAATCGCCATTAAGCTGTCAAACGCAAACTTCTACACCTGCTTATATCGCAAAATCTCGAACGAGGCTTTTCTCAGCTGGCGCGACAATATCCGCGAATCTGCCGACGATCTTCGCAAAATCAGCGAATATCTCAACGATGACGGTCTCCAGCGGCTCGACGCTCTCCGTGCTCTGAACGAGCTGTGTGCCGATTGCGAGTATGCGTATGAACTTATAGGAATGATCGACGACACTCGGATTGAGGACATGCACGACGAGTATCTTCACGATTGGGATATTTTATTTATGATTGTTATTGCATGAAATTGTGTGTTAGCATGCACTTAACGCCCACAAATGAGCGTTAAGTGCCTTTTTAATGTGTTTTTCCGTGCGTTATTTTCAAAAACGGCGATTTCTGAAATTAGCCGCACAAGGAGCTGAATGTTGCCGGGCCCGCGATTCCGTCTGCCACGAGACCGTTGTCGTTCTGATACTGAACGACGGCGTTCTCGGTTCCGCTTCCGAAGATTCCATCAAAGCCGTTGGTGTCGTAGCCGTTACAGATCAAAAATCCCTGCAGCGTCTTGGTGTAGTTTCCGCGAGCCCCATTTGAAATGTTCTGAATGGCTGCTCTCGTTGCGGGACCGCAGATTCCGTCTACATCCAGATCGGCGCCGAACTGTTCGTTGAGCTCCGTCTGCATTGCCATGGTCAGCGCAGCGCGTGTCTGGCTGCCATAGATGCCGTCGATGTAGATGTCGAATCCATAGTAGCTGTTGAGCCAGCGCTGGACTTCGTTGACCTCTGCGTCTCCTATGGCGGCGGGCGTTATATCTTCGGCGGGCTCTGAGGAAGAATCGCCATCCGCGTATTTGGGACGGGCACAAGCGGAGATGTCGCTGCGGCTGCGCGTTTTGATTTGGAAATCGTCGCACTCATAACCGCCGTTATTCGCGCCGATGCTGAGGATGGTGTCGTCAAATACCTTGAGGCAGAGCTCGACGTGGTCGAAGCACATATAGCCGAGGCTGTTCAGCGGCGACACCGATGTGCGTTTATGGCTCCATGAAAAAATAACGAGGTCGCCGGGCTTGACTTCGCTCGGCTTGCGGTTTCGGTGAGAACATCAGCGAACAGGACGACACGCAGTGGGAAGAAAACGTCCGCAAGGCAGAGGCGGCCGGGCTCCCGTGGGGCGCCTATTTCTACAGCTATGCGTGCACAGAGGCGTCCGCCAAGAGCGAGCTGCAGCACGTCCTCCGCTTGCTCAAGGGCAAGAAACCGACGCTCCCTGTCGCGTTTGATATGGAGGATGCCGACGGCTACAAAGCACGCCACGGAGGCTGGAATTATACCAACGTAACAAGAGCTTGCAAGATTTTCCTTGAAGGCATCGCAGCAGCGGGATATTATCCCCTGCTTTATACAGGATTCGAGGAGATCGACAATTACATCGATCCGGCGATCGTAAGCAAGTTTGACATCTGGTTCGCGCACTGGGCTCGCGCTTGCGGCTACACCGGCAAAGGCTTGTCGATGTGGCAGTATGGCGGTGAGACTAATCTGATCGACGGAAACAGCATTCCCGGTGTCGGCGTGATTGACAAGGATCTTTGTTACAAGGATTACCCAACGATCATCAAGGGCAGCGGAAAGAACGGCTGGAGCAGCGGCTCCGGCAAGGCACCGGCGCCGGCAGGACTGACAACAGCGCAGGCAATGAGCACTGCAAGAGCGCTCGTGGGCAAGGATGAGGATCCGGACGAATGCGACATCATGAAGTGGTATGGCACGTTCGACACCGACATCAACGCCGTCGCCTGCTGCTGCGCCGGCATGATGTATTTGTTTTTCAAGAAGCTCAACGCAGGAAACCTCATCCCCGGAGGCAAGTGTGCTGATTGCGGATCGCTCGCGTATAACTTCTATAAAGCCGGGCAGCTCCACAAAGCATGTTGATGAATTCTTCGTTCTCGCGTTGCTCTCTCTGCAGCGCGGTGGGGTTTTGAAACGCTTCGGTGTGCCTGTTGTCGAGGCACACCTTGATTTCTGTTGTTGCTTCGAACTCTGCGTTTCCTTTTCGCTTTGTCATTGTGTAAACGATGGTTGCTTCCGTCATTTGCTCCATCCTTTCTTTGCTATGCGCTGAGTACGTTTTGCACGCACTCAGCTTGCTTTTTCCGTGAGTTTGGAATCCTTCAGGGCGATTTCCTTTCCTGCTTTCAATCCCGCCAAGAGCGCCAGACCTTGGAGCTTTTCTTCGTCGGTCATAGTTTCGACGATTCTTGCGATTTCCTCCCCGATGTTGAGCTTTTGGCTGTTCTTCACGGCTGTTGTCATATTTCTTCTGCCTCCTTTCTCTACCTTGTGCTATTATTTTACTACATATATTCTACCTTGTCAAGAGTATTTTTTATTATTATTCTATTAAAATATTGACAAGGTAGAATTTTTTTGCTATTATATTATTATACTAATGAAAGGAGGTGCTTGTATGGGAATCAATGACCGAATTAAAGAAATTAGGAGGGACGCCGGGCTTTCGCAACAGGAATTCGGCGAAGCGATAAATATTTCCGGAAACTCGGTATATAGAATCGAGAGCGGTTCGCGCGGTGTCTCCGAGCGCACGATGAAGGATATATGTTCCGAATTCAACGTCAACCTTGAATGGCTGCAAACCGGCGCTGGCGAAAAATACAAGGAAACGAACGAAAGCATTATTGCTGTCCTGAAAGCGGAATACAAATTAGACGATATCGATATATCGATAATCGATTCTTATTTGAACCTGTCGCCTTTAGAGCGTCAGGTGTTCAAAGATTTTATAGATAAAATAAAAGGGAGTGCTGGTTAGCACTCCCGACGCTCCTATTACAAGCGCCCTTGCTTGTGAAGCGTGTAGACTTCGTTAATGATATTCAAAATCATCTTTAGTATTCTTTTGTCGCTTATTTTATCTATTATATGTATTATTTGTTCTTTTTCTGTCATGGTGTTGACTTCCTTTCTATTTAGTGTTATTATTTTAGAACACTTGTTCGAGAATGTCAATATCATAAAAGAATTATTATTATTTTTCTGAGGTGATTTTATGAAGAAAATACTTCCAATCATCATTGCGCTATTGGCGATGTGCTCTGCTGGCTGCTCCGGATCAACTTCGTCATCTGATGTTAAGGCATCTGATCCAACCGGCGCCGCTGGTCTCACCAATTATGAAGTAGAGATGTACTTTTATAAGGAAGTCCCGGATTCGATCCTTGTGGTCAGCTCTATTCGCGACGACGGTTCGTACTCCCTTGACTTTTCTCTGGCAAGCGACAAGTCCGAATGGGAATACAACTATGACGAATATGCTCTTGCCGTTCAAAACGCTTGTAAAAAATTCTCGGATGAATACGATGTCAAAGCCGGGATATTTTCCATTCATTTCTTTTCGGGCGACGACAGCTCCATTTATTGGCTCTCTTTGGACGGTGGTAAAACCGGAACCCTGAACGAAGCGCTCGCGCCTTCCTATAAGCGCGAGCAGAAAATGACTTTTGATGAGCTCGTAGAATATTATTCTGCGAAAAAATAAAAAAACCGCTCCCGGTGCGGCCAACATCGGGAGCGGAGCCGCCGAGTATGTTTACTCAGCTTGTAGAAAATTTTGGACGATCTTCTACGGGCTTATTATAACATACTCATTTTATAAAAACAAGGAGTGTGTTCTAATGAAAGCAAAAAAACTACCGAGCGGGAACTGGCGTGTCCTCGTGTATGATTACACGGACGCCGCCGGGAAGCGGCATTATAAGTCGTTTACGGATCCCGACAAAAATGTGGCGATGTTTATGGCGAATGATTACCTTTCACATCATCGCGGCGAGGCTGTGGCGACTTATGCCGATCTGACGCTGAAACAGGCAGCAGAGCGGTATGTGGATAGCAAGGAGGGCGTGCTGTCTCCGTCTACGGTCAAGGAATATCGGCGAATCATCAAAAAAGATTTCGAGCGGCTCATGCCGATGAAGCTCTCGAAAATCACGCCGGAGCTGGTTCAGGTCGCGATCAGTGAGCTCAGTCTGCGCGTCGCTCCGAAAACGGCGCGGAATCGGCACGGCTTTCTTCATTCTGTTATTTCGACGTATCGCCCGGACTTCCAATTTCAGACGCGCCTTCCGCAGATGGTTGACGCCGACTGCGTTATTCCGATCACGGCTGAGGTGCAGCTGCTGCTCTCCGTTTCAAATGAATTCTTGAGGGTTCCGGTGCTGCTGGCGTCTCAGGGATCCTTGAGGCGCTCTGAGATCTGCGCTCTGACTCCGGATGATTTCACCGATCTCGGTGTCCGGGTAAACAAGGCGGCTGTGGAGGACGAGCTGGGGAATGTAGTCATCAAGCCTCCGAAAACAAAGGCGGGCGATAGGTTCTGCCCGCTGCCGGCAGGAGTGATCGCTGAAGCACGCGCTTGGAAGCACTTCGGCATCAAGCCGAACGCCTTGTCCGGGTATTTCTACCGCGCACGCAACAAGGTTGACATCCCTCCGTTCCCATTCCACAAGCTCCGGCATTATTGGGCGTCGGAACTCCACGCTCAAGGCGTGCCGGATCAGTACATCTGCGAAGCCGGCGGCTGGGAAACTCCGGAAATGCTCCAACGTATTTACCAGCACGCGCTGCGCGATCATAGCAATGCGATGTCGAGCAAGATTGTTGACATATTCGATAAAAATTTCTCATGCAACACGAAATGCAACACAAAAATAAAAAGCTCCTGATTTTATGCGGTTTTTGAATGATTTGACAGCGGGTTCAAGTCCCGTCACTCGCACCAGTATGAGTGTTCATAACGGATTTATGTTATGGACACTCATTCTTTTTATTCAATTTCATCCGGTTCGTATGTGGTGAGCAGGTTTTGTGCCTGCTCACCTTTTCTCTTATGCGGATTTTGCTGTTGGGATATACTCCACATCTACGCCTTTTCGGGTGTTGGCTTTGTAGTTTTCGTCCTC
>CACXAO010000002.1 GCA_902765625.1 uncultured Ruminococcus sp.
GGTGATGTTGCGGTGGTTCATGAAGTGCTCCGCGAAGGTGTTTGGGGCTATGGTGTCACCTTCAAGTTGAGCTTGTGTTGCTTCTAAGTTTGCGATCATAGCGTCGAGCTTTTCTATTTTTTCATTCAGATTGGCGCGGATTCGCCGGTATTCTTCCTGCGTGATTTCGCCGTTTTTCCAGTCAGGGTACAGATCAGCGGAGAATTTCAGGCACTTTTCGCGCTCTTTTTTCTGCGTTTCCAGCGTGCGTTTGATGTAGTCGCTCTCCTGATGTTGATTTCTGTGCTTTACCTGCTCCATCAGCTCGTTATAATCGAGCGCGACGTTGACCATTGTTTGAATATACGTCAGCACTGCCTGCTCTAATCTATCAATGCGGATGGTATGGTTTGTGCAGGCGGTCGGGCTTTTTTTCTGCTTGGTGGCGCATTTGTAGTAGCGGTAAATCTTGCCGTTCTGCTTGTTCACCTTTTTGTGCATCGCCTTGCCGCAGTCGGCGCAGAACACGAAGCCCGCGAACAAATCCGCTTTTTGGTCAGCTTTGCAGCTGTGGATATGCCGCTGAAACAGCGACTGTGCTTTATCAAAGGTCTCACGGTCAATGATCGGCTCGTGGGTGTTTTCGACGATGATCCACTCGTCCTTTGGGACGGCGCGGCATTCGTGCACCTTATAGTTGACCGTGCGGTTCACGCCCTGCACCATATTGCCAATGTACATTTGATTTTGGAGTATCCGCCGCACGGTTCTGTCACTCCACAAGCCGTCGTTATCGGTGCGGCTGATGAAATTCATGCCCTTCTGCTGCTTATACAGCGTCGGGTTGGGTATTCCCATGCCGTTCAGTTTTTTCACGATTCCGATAATACTGCTTCCGCAGATAAAATCATGGTAGATCATACGAATGACCGGCGCGGCGTCCTCGTCAATGATCAACTTATGATAATCCTCGGGGTCTTTGCGATAGCCGTAGGACGCGAACGCGCCGATAAACTTGCCCTGTCGGCGGTGGTTGTTCAGCGTGCCGCGAATATTGACCGAGGTGGAAGCGGCGTAGCTCTCGTTGATGACATTCGTCACGCCGATTGAGATACAGCGCGTGGCGGCATTCATGCCGTCGCCTGCGGTGTCGATTCCGTTGTTAAGGGCAATAAAACGCACGCCCAGACGCGCAAACTGGTTGTCAATCAAATCGCCGCTGATCGTGTAGTTTCTGCCGAGACGCGCCAAATCCTTGACAATGACGCAGTTGATTCTTTTTAGGCGGATATCCTGCATGAGTCTTGTCCAGCCCGGTCGGTCAAAATCCGTTCCCGAATAGCCGTCGTCCACATAGGTATCGACATGGGCGATATCAGGGTGCAGCTTGAGATATTCCTTCAAAATCTCGCGCTGATTGGCAATGGACGCGCTCTCGGTTTTATTTTTGTCCATGTCCTCTTTTGAAAGACGAATGTAAAGGGCAGCCTGCCATGTTTTTAAAGCCTGATTTGGCTGTCCATAATAGTCTTGATACTTTTGCATAAAAAACAGTCTCCGATTTTGTTACATTATCCTGCGCGGATTAAGCTTGCGAATGATTCGACGAAGCTTTTACTACCCTCATATTCGACTTTGACAACAGTCTCTCCTACCTTGAATAAATACGGGTTGCCTGCAAGCTTTATAAATGAACTCGTTTTATCTGTTATCCGTTGATTCGTGTTGATGTTCAGATTAATTAAATCTGTCAGCCTGTCCGGTTCACAAGCTGAAATATCTGCGTTTTGAAGCTTCCGTAATTCATTTCTGTCGAGCATGCCGGCACCTCCTGTTCACTAGTAATTGTTGGCAAATAAGCAGAATATTATTCTTTATTTCAACTATATTATACCACATACTAATGAACTTTTGGTGCTGACTTTGTTGCTTAAAAAAGACAGTGTAATGAGTATTTTCTTTTGTAAGGCTTCATTATTTTTTCTTTTTCGATTCCGGTATAAATCCAAAATAATACGCCTTACGCTTCCATTTTAAGCCTTCTTTTTCCTCTCATGATATTATCATCTTCACGAATGAACTCTATGAAATCAGCTCCCATTGAAAAAGGTTTCTGCCCCCTTCTTGCGGGAGAATGCGTACCATTTTCTTTCACACCAGAAATGACGGTTTTAAGCCATTTTCATGGATTCTACCAATGAAAATTCAGCCGAAAGAATGGTACACATAACTACTATTGAAGAAACGGCGGAATGTGTACCGTTTTTCTCCATTTTCGCGGTTGATTATTTCATTATTTTGCGCACCATTATTTCTCGCTCAATATCATCATTCGCAACACAAACTCCTCCGCCTGTTTTTCGATAGCGTTCATTTTGTTTTGCCATAGATTCGGATCGGATTTCTTCAGCTCGGTAGTAATTTGCTTTTTTGCTTCCAGATCCCTGACGGTTTTGTCGTAGAGGTGTTCCGCCTGTAAATCTATGGCGGTGATGTGGTCGTAGAGCACGCCTGCGCTCAGGAGAGTGTAATACTTCTCCTTGTCGTGGTCGATGAGGTATCGGCGGTAGCGTGTGCCCCATTCGCCGTATGTAGCAAGCAGTGCTTTTTCTCTTGAATTAAGAATGGTAATCAGCTCCTTTGATATGATCTATGGTTCTATTATACATATCGCAGGTGCCATGGCGGCGCCCATATTGTTTGGGTCGGTTACCTGATAGTCTATTATTTTTCCTACCGTTGCCGCCGCAATTGCTATTCCTTTGTCTGCGTTGCCGACTACGCAGCTTCCGGCGCCTGTTACCGTCCACTGTGCCGTTGGAGTGCGCACGCTGCCGTATTCAAGCGGAAAACGGTACTGACGCTCTGCCGCGCAGAAATGCGACGACGTTGCGCAGACCGCGTTTCGTGCGGCTCCGCTTTCGGTAAATACTGCCGACATTATCAGTCCCTGTCCCATTGTTGAACACGCGCCGTACTGTCCGAGAAACGGAAGCTGAAAATCGCGGAGTCCGAAGCTTGACCCTGTACACTGATTCAGCAGGTCGCCGGCAAATACATAATCAATCTCATCAGAGCTGACTTTGCTCTTCTCTATTGCAAGACTGACCGCTTCTGACTGCATACTGCTTTCGGCGTCCTCGAAGGTTTCCAAGCCGTTGTACGGGTCGTAAATAATGCTATCAAAGAATTTTCCCAGCGGTCCCTCGTATTCCTTTTTTCCGGCAATTGACGCGTAACCCTTTATTACGGGGGTGTTTTCAAAAATAATCGTTCTTTTTCCGATTCGTTTCATATTTTCACCTCGAAAATAGTATGCGAAATCAGAATTGAAACATTCAAAAAGGAGCCGGACTAATCCGACTCCTTAATTGTTACGCATTCATTTTTATTGGCAGCTTTCCGCGTCGCTTAAAGCGGTACATTTCCTTGTCAGCCTTGCTAAACAGCTCGTATGTGCTTATATCCGTGTTCTCCCGACGCGCATATCCGTACGCGAGGTCCAGCTTCAGATTTGATTTTTGGTTGTATTCCTCAATCCGCTTTGCGAGCTGCCGCAGCTCCTTTTCGATCTGAGCAAGGGTTTTGTAGCGGCCGATAACCGCAAATTCGTCGCCGCCGATTCTGAAACACTTTCCGAACTCGTCAAACGAGAGCGATATCAGCTCCGCTGCCTTTTTTATCATCTTGTCGCCCTCTGAATGACCGTATTTGTCGTTTATTCGCTTGAGATTGTTGAGGTCAAAAACGATATAACACAGCTCGTCACAGTCGAAGCTCGCTTCCTGCTCAAGGATAAATGCGTTTCGGTTACTGATATTGCACAGGCTGTCTATATATGCCATTTTTTTGACACTCTCATAATCCGAGGTCTTTATGTAGCGCCTTGCGGCTATGTTGAGCATATCCGAAAAGACAATATAAGCAAAGATTGTCGTAGTCAAACCGATGCATACCATAAATACTTTTCTGTGCTGTGTGAAATAAAATACAATGCCCGCAACAATTAATATCACCTGAATCAGACACAGAACGATAATTAAATGCTTATACTCGGTTTGCTTTCCGGACAGAGTTCTGACGTGCTGTAACGCGCAGCACATTACAAACACGCAAAGCGCAAAACCAACGATTCTCACCGTTAGAGTAATGTATTCCTGCGGCGCGTTGAACATTCCGAGAATAAAAAACAGCGAGGAAAACACGAAAAAAAACCATTCCGAAAAAATTATCGTTTTCCGCGTTGTAATCATCCTGATGTAAGAAATGAACAGCTGCGGCATGAGCATAAGACTGGCGCACGAAATATAGCCCGAAAGCTCGCGCGAGCTGGGCAGAACAAACATTGTATTCGCGTCCGTAAGAAAGAACAAAGCAGATACAATAAAAAATGCTCCTGCCCTTAAGCTGATAAACGAAGCCTCTCGGTTGCGGTCAAATTTCCGATGAATCAGATAACCCAAAAGCAAAGAGGTTAATCCGGCGGTTACAAATACAAAGAAAAATATGATTGAAACATAGTTATCGCGAAGATATCCTGTCATATTGCGGATGTACAGAGAGGTCTTATCCCATTCGCTCATTACCGACGGAAGCGGTATCGAGAACAACTTGCAGAAAATCGGACAAAATACGGCAAGGAGGAGAAGACCTCCGTTTTTGATACGCAGCAACTTGTTATCAGTTAGCATACGAATCACCACCTCATTATATACTTTATATATATTATAATATAAATATAGGTCACAAACAAGAGGTATTATGCACAATAATTTACATTTTGTCACTATCTGTCAGTGCAAATTATCATATCGGCAAAATTATATAACTATTGACAATCAGCGACATTTTTAATATAATTCTCTTGAACCGAGGAGATTTAAATGAAACGTGAACTTAGCTTTGCTCAGCAGGTTGAGCGCAGTATTACAAAAAAATACCGCAAGGAAATCTGGAACCCGTTTATCGCCGCAGTCAAGCGGTACGAGCTGATTGACTCAGGCGACAAAATCGCCGTTTGTATTTCGGGCGGAAAGGACTCCATGCTGCTTGCAAAGCTCATGCAGATGCTGCAGCGCTACAGCGACGTCCCGTTTGAGCAGATTTTTCTTGTTATGAATCCCGGCTACAACGAAGAAAACCTTACTCAGATTCAAAAAAACGCCGAACTGCTTGAGCTGCCGATCGAAATTTTTAATACCGATATCTTCGACATCACCGAGAAGGTTGACCGCTATCCGTGCTATCTCTGCGCAAAAATGCGCCGCGGTCACCTCTACAGCGAGGCTAAAAAACGCGGCTGCAATAAAATAGCGCTCGGTCACCATTTTTCTGACGTTATTGAGACGACGGTGATGGCGATGTTTTACGGCTCTCAGCTTCAGGGTATGATCCCCAAACTAAAAAGCACCAACTACGAGGGAATGGAGCTGATTCGTCCTTTGTACTGCGTGCACGAGGACGATATCATTGCCTGGACAAGATATAACGGGCTGCGTTTTATTCAGTGCGCCTGCAGATTTACCGACGAGAAGTTTGTTGAGGAAACGGGCGGCACAAAAAGACAGGAGATCAAAGAGCTTATCCGTGAGCTGAAAAAAACAAATCCTAATATCGAAAAAAGTATTTTCAACAGCCTGCACAGGGTTCATCTGGACACCTTCGCAGGATTTAAGACCAAAGGCAAGGAATACAGCTTTTTGGACAGATACTAATAAAACACGCCCCGGCCGGTTGGTCGGGGCGTTAATTGTTTCAGTGTTATTATCTTATTCCTCTTCCTGAGCTTCAGCCAGATCGTTGAGCGCTTCTTCCGAAACGGAGTTGATCTCGTCTATTGAAGAAATATCGGAAGCCTCAGCTTCGCCTTCGTCCTCGCCTGAGATCACCTCGGCAAGCTCGGTTTCGTCAAGGTCGGTCAAATCCATAAGCTCCTCGTCCTCCTCTGCTCCGTAAAGCTCAGAAGCGATGATTCCGATAGCTTCCTCTCCCTCGGGGATAGGCAGACCAACAAAGAAGTGCATCTGGTTCTTGTAGATGTGAACCTCGATATCAAGACCCTTTTCCTCGGCAATTTCGCCGAGCTTCTTTACGTCGGCACAGAAGATCTCGCGGGTACCTGCAAATACGGTCAGCTTGGGAAGTCCTACGAGGTCGCCGTAAATCGGGCTGACGGCAGGATGTGTTAAATCAAGGTCGCCTGCGTACTTCTCACCCTTAAAGGCGAGCTTCTCGATATTGAGAATCGGATCTATCGGCTGAATTTCCTCCATCTCGGGATTGCTGTTGGTGATATCGAGCCACGGTGAGATAAGAAATGCCTGCTTGGGCATGGGAAGCGCAAGATATCTGAGCTTCTGGAGAATAGAAAGCGCAAGTCCGCCGCCTGCGGCGTCGCCGATAAACACAACGTTCTCGGCGGGAATACCCTTACCTCTTACGATGTAGAGATAGCGGTCGATAAGCATCTGTTGGATTTCAACCGCAGTATGGGCAGGTGCCTTGGGATATACGGGCAAAATCAGCTTTGCGCCGAGCTTGTTGGCAAGCCTTCTCATAAACGCGTAGTGGTAACGCGAGGGATTGTACCAATAATTGCTGCCGTGGAGATAAAAGATAACGTCGTCTGTCGTCTTGTTTTTGGGCTCGAGCACAAAAGTATCCTCAAAATCGTCAAGCTCGCGGAGACCTATTCTCTTTCTTACAGCCTGCGGAAGCACAAACGGCTGAGAGCTTTTCTTCATGCTCTCCTCAAAACTCGGTTCCTTCTTGACGGAAACGGGCAAAACTCTGGTTGCGTCCTCGATAACAAGGCTCTTAACGCTTCTATCCTGCTTTTTAGCCTGAACGCTCTTTGCGATCACAACGCCTGTAGCGGCGGCGGTAACGGCAGCTGCAGCGCCGATTGCGATCTTTTGCGAAGTTTTCAATTTAAGAATCTTTCCGGCTGCTGTTGTAATAGCCGATTTAACTATTTTGTTCATAACAATAACCTCCTATATGCATTTTAGATATTATACCACATAATTCGACAAAAAACAATTATTATTTTAAAAATATCTTGGGCAAAATCATCGTTATGACTGATTTTCTTCGCTGATAATCCGGCGGATTTCTGCCTCTGCTTCCCTCACTTCGTCGAGAAAAGCGCGTGACGAAACCCTGAGCGCACCGTTTCCGAGGATGATCAGCTGTTCCATGCCGTCGGAGGTGACAACGCGTACGCGGTTGTTTTTTGCAAGCCGATGAGAGGTTTTTTCAATATACATATCGGCGGTTTCGGCTTCCTTTGTATAGACGACGCTGATACCGTTGACCTTTTCAACCTCGCGGTGGCTTCCCTTTACGCGATAGGCGTCGAAAACCACGATAAGCTCGCACTGACGAAAGCCCTGATAGTTGCACAGCACATTAATCAGCGCGGTCCTTGCGCCGTCTATGTTGGTATCGGCAAACTCGTTGAGGCGTTCCCACGCAAATATTACGTTATAGCCGTCAACAAGCACGTACTCGGTTCCGTCGTAGGACGGCTTTTTCTTTTGATACTTCGGGTCTGACGGAGCCGCAAAACGGCGCTTTACCGTTCCTGCCGTGCGTTTCCTTACGGGACCGTAGGTCTGCTCAAAAATCCGCATCAGCTCCTTGTCAAGAATAAACAAATCCTCCTGCGTGCGACTCTCTGCAACCAGTCTTTCGCGGGTGAGCGGCTTTGACTCAGGCTGTTCGAGCGCGCTCGGAAGGTGCATATACTTTTTTACCTCGTTCCACTTTACGTTATGACCCGCGCCGTGTGAACAAAATACGGAACCGCAGGGATTGTCTGTATCCGCGTCGCAGTCGTATCCGATTTCGGCGATCACCTGCTCCGGATTGTGGCACGGAGCATAGCCCTTGAGCGAGCACTGCAGTCTGCCCTTTCCGCGCGTGTACTGAATCACCTCGCGCTGATAGTCGCGCATCTCCGAAACAGGCGCGGTGCCTGTTATTACGGCAAAACCCTCTGCCGTTTCGGGAGGATCGAACTCGCCGTGCATGCGCTGAATATCTGTCATCGCTCTGCCTACGCACTCAACGGGTACCTCGAGAGAAAACTCAAAAACCGGCTCTAGGATTATACTTTTTGCGCTTCGCAGGCCGTGGCGAACAGCGCGGTAGGTTGCCTGTCGGAAATCTCCGCCCTCTGTGTGCTTTGCGTGCGCCTT
This sequence comes from uncultured Ruminococcus sp., assembly GCA_902765625.1. GTDB lineage: Bacteria > Bacillota > Clostridia > Oscillospirales > Acutalibacteraceae > Ruminococcoides. Next base: position 8,181 of record CACXAO010000002.1, read on the forward strand.
GCCTGAGGCTAGGATGATTTCAATATCGGTTACCGGCGAACCCGTCAGCACTCCGAGATGGGTTTTCTCGGATAAGTGAGTTAATAACAGCCGCTGCCAGTTCTTATCAAGGCTGTCCTCACGGCACTCGCTGCGGATCGCGATTCCGCTGTCGCGCTTTGCAGGCTTCATAATGAGATGAACCTCGGCGTAGTGGCGCAGCGGCTCGAAATGACCTACTCCCTCCACGGTATCTGTGATGGTTTCCTTGTAAATTATATTTCCTTTATCGAAATTTACCTCAAATCCGAATCGATCTGCAACAACTCTTTTGAGCACCTCAAGCTGAATCTCGCCCATCAGACGAAGCTGTATCTCGCCTAAGCGCTCGTTCCATACGACGTTGAGCTGAGGATCCTCCGTCTCGAGAATGCGGAATTTCGCAAGCGCTGTATGAACGTCGACGCTTTCGGGCAGGATTACCGAGAAGTTCAGAACCGGCTCGAGCATTGGCAGAGAGGCGTTTTTTTCAGCGCCCAGACCGTCGCCTGTCCGCGTAAAGCTCAGACCCGTTACGGCGCAGACGGTGCCTGCCGCTGCCTCGTCAACAGCAGTAAATTTTTCTCCCGAATAAATACGGATTTGATTTACCTTTTCTCCGTTTATATTTTTTTCGCTCTTCACAACCTCACGAACCCTCAGCGTACCGCCCGTGAGCTTCATAAAGGTGAGGCGGTTACCCGAGGCGTCCTCGGCTATCTTGTACACTCTGGCGGCAAATTCGCTGCCGTAAAACGGCATTTCGGTATACTCGCGTAAACAGTCGAGAAACTCGCGGACGCCGTCCAAACGAAGCGCTGAACCAAAAAGACACGGAAACACCTTGCGCTGAGCGATCGCGTTGACGATATCGGCACGGCTGAGGGAATCGTCCTCGTATTTTGCGAGAAGCTCTTCGTCACAAAGAGCGACGTTCTCAAGAAAATCGTCCTTGCTGCCGAAATCGACGCAGCATTCACTGAGCTTGGTGCGCAGCTGATAAAACACAACTTCTCTGCTTGAGCCGCTCAAATCCATCTTGTTCACAAAAATAAATGTCGGAACACGGTAGCGGCGAAGAAGCTTCCAAAGGGTCTGCGTGTGACTCTGGACTCCGTCGGAACCGCTGATTACAAGAATCGCGTAGTCGAGCACCTGCAGCGCGCGCTCCGTTTCCGCGGAAAAATCCACGTGTCCCGGAGTATCGAGAAGCGTGAACTCTGCGTCGCCGCAGGAGAGGATCGCCTGCTTTGAAAATATGGTGATGCCGCGTTCTCGTTCGAGAGCGTTTGTGTCGAGAAATGAGTCACGATGGTCTACCCTGCCGAGCCTGCTCAGGTTTCCTGAGCAATACAGAAGAGCCTCGGACAGAGTGGTTTTGCCCGAATCGACGTGAGCCAGAATGCCTACCGCGATTTTTTTCATATGATCACCGCCTGTTAGTGTGTTATGCCTTTATGATACCACAAAAACCTAAAAAAGTAAAACAAGAGACTGTCGCTGAAAAAATAAAAATCTCAGGCAACAGTTCTTGGTACTGTAACCTGAGATAATTTCAACTGTACGGTAGTCTTGGTTTATTTTACGCCTGTCTGACCTATTTGGTACGGGGTCTGAATATCCGCAAGATATTTCTGGATGGCGGTCGCGTCGGAGATATTGAGCTTCTGACCGGTAACTCCTCCGCGAAGAGCTATGCTGCCGTCGTCGTCTGCAAGCGCCTCAGCGAGCACAGACTGCACTGCGGTAACATCGTTTACGTCAATAACTCCGCTGCCGTCGCTGTCGCCAATCAGATAAAGCAGCGAGGAAACGTCAAGCTCCTTCGAAAGCCACGCGTCACGCTCGGCGCACCAGTTTTTCAGATAGGCAAGGTTCTCGTCGTAGGTAGGAAGCGGCTGCATCATGACGTTGATCAGATAACGAATGCTCCAGCCCGCCGTCGTATAGTTGCGGTTGAACACCTCTGAATACGAATCGGCAAGACTGTCGATCAAACCGCCGTCAGGATATATACGGGAGATATAGTCCGAGTGACGCGCATACTCGCGGCGCACCTCTAGCATAAACCAGTCGTATGAGCAGAGCTTTTTGTAAAACAGCTTGTCGTTGATCTGCATTCCGTCTGTCCGGAATGCAGAGGCGGAATTTGAGGAAAAGTCCTTGTTCACATTTCCCATTGAAAGGTCATAATCCCACGGAGGTCCGGCATAAAATTTGCCGTTCTTGTAATAGAAGAAAACGGAGCTGAAATTGAAATCATTGGTTTTGATGAACTCGTTTAGAAGATAAAACTTTGCGAATGAGGAGATATCTACAGCAGACTCTATGGCGTCGCGGTCGCCGCTGTTGATAAGATCGGTCAGGCGCTGCATGGTTTCGGTGATGTAAGCGACCTGTTCATCGTCCGGCTCGTCAGGCTCGCTGATACCGAAGCGCAGTCCGCCTATGTTTATATAGGTAGTTCCCTCGTCGGTGCGCAGCCGCTCGTATTCAAGCATGAAATCGCTGTTGCCCTCAACGTCGATATTGACCCTGTCCTTGCCTGCCTGAACAGGCTCCATGAGAGTATAGCAGCCGCGGAATTTGCCGTCCAGCCACAGCTCGACGATTTTTTGCTCGGAAGTATAGGAAAGTCCCAACTCCTGAGCGAAGTCAAAGGCGACATAGTTGCGCAGCAGAGTGGGGTCAAAGGGATTTGCGAGCAGCACCCATTTTTTGCCCTTTCCCATGCCAAACAGGTCTTTTTTCTTGTCAAACTTGAATGTAAAGGACTTTTTGGCTGTCATGGCGGTGCTGTTGCCCCTTACCTTGACAACTATTTTCTCCTCTTCTCCGCCGTCCGCCGAAAAACTCGCGTCGGTGTAGCCGTCCTCCTTCTGCAGCGACAAGCCGTTTCCGTTTACGGTATTGATATGAAGCTGCGGCACCTCGATCGGCACTACCGCCTCAGCGTCGTTTTCCAGAGCCGCTGCCGAGATTGGCATAAACGCCGAGAGTAACGATATACACAGCAGGCAGGCAATAAATCTTTTCACAACACGCACTCCTTGTATTATTAATTATCATACAACAGCACAATCCATTTTAAGCTATTTCCCGATTTGTTGTCTGTTAGCTATATTGTATCAAACTATATCGGATTTGTCTATCATTCGGAACGATTTGTCAACATTTGAGCGTATAATTAACTATCAATCGGTACCCGGATGCCGCTGATTCAACTCTTTTTCAGTCTGTCTGCCGACCGCCGCTATTTCTCTTTATAAAGCCGCGCAGGATATCGATATACCTCTCGGGATCATAACAATAGCTTACGCCGTGAACCGCGTCCGGAAAGGTGTAACGCTCCACGCAGTCCGGATTTGCAAGCCGTATTTCCTCGCTCATTTCATTCGGAACAAAGCAGTCCGCTTCACCGTGAATCAGCAATATAGGTATTTTTGTATTCTTAACAGCGTTCGCGGCGGTTACGTCGCGCGGAATAATGAGGTGACCGTAAACAAGCGCCGAGATCCGGATAAGCACCCACAAAAGCCTCGGACACTTGTACCAGCGATTTGCGACGTAGAAAATAACATCCTTTGGCGAGCTGTACGGGCAATCGGCGCAGATCATTCTTACGTTTGCCGGTAAATCAAGACCCGACGCCATTACAACCGTGCTCGCGCCCATTGAGATTCCGAAAAGGTAAATCGGCTTGTCGCTGCCGAAGCGTCCGTTTGCGTATTCAATCCAAGAGAGAACGTCGCGGCGTTCGCGGATTCCGTAGGTTATGGTGTGACCGCCGCTGCCGAAATGAGCGCGCTGGTCAACAAGAAGAACGTTGTAACCCTCGTCCTGCAAGAACTGCCCCATTATGCTGAAATCAAACACCGCCGAACCTCGGTAGCCATGAAAACAAATACACAGCGGAGCGTCGTCCGACTTATGATAGTACCGTCCCGAAAGCTTCAAACCGTCGTATGAGGTTGTCTGAACGCGGCTGCACGGAATTTTTGCGAGCTTTTTCGCCTGATCCTTTATCCCGTTGAACATATCCATATCGTCAAGAAAGGGCTCGATCTCAATTTCATCTGCATTGCGGTGAGGCGAGAAAAACACTATGTAATACGGAACAAACAACCCGATAAGAGCGGCTGCTAAAAGAACTGCAAGAACAATTATTACAACAATCATTTTATCAACTCCTGATCCTTACTGTTTGACTGCTTCCGAAATCAGTATATCACTTCGCTTCAAAAATATCAAATCCTCTGCCTGCATCCCCCAAAAAAACAGCAAACTCCCCTGCCCGCGCCGGCGCTCAGGTTCATGGGAGTTTATTTTTTCCGGAAATCTCCGCTGCTGTCGCAACAAAGAAAAAACCGCCGGAACATGAAATTCCAACGGCTTTAAAATTCAGTTTATTCGGGCGTTCTTCCGCCGCAGAAATAAAAAATTGTCAGCAGACCCGGGCCGCAGTGCGCGCCTATTACTACGCCGAGAGAGGTGATTTCGATTTTTCCGATCTTCGGAAACTCCGAACGGATAGCCGAGCTGACAAGCTCAGCGTCGCCGAGGCAGTCGGCATGAAGGATGTGTATCTCGGCTCCTGTGCAGTCAACCTTGCGAAGGTCGTTGAGCACACAGTCGGTGATATACTTTAGGGCGTTTTTTCTGCCGCGAATCTTTTTGGCAACATCGAGAGTGCCTCTGTCGGGAACATACAGCACGGGCTTGATGTTCAGAATCGAGCCTACCAGCGCCGAGGCGTTCGACACACGTCCGCCTGCCTTGAGGTAATCGAGGTCGTCGACGGTGAAACGGTGAGCGATTTTCAGCTTGTTCGCCTCGCCCCATTCGATAACATCGTCAAAGCTCATTCCGGCTTCCATTCTGCTGACCATATTCTGAACCAGCATTCCCAAGCCGCCTGATATACACAGAGTATCCATCAGGTAAAGCGTTTGCTTCGGGAACTCAGCCTGAACCTGTTCCGCAGCGCTCAGCGCGTTTTTGTATGACACTGACATCTTCTGCGACATATCGAGAAAAATAACGTCCTTGCCTGTTTCAAGCAGCTTTCTGAAAAAGTCGCAGTACACAACCTCGTTGATCATGGATGTTTTCAGCAGGTCGCCCTTCCTCATGCCTGCATAAACCGCGGCGCGGCTTTCTTCGCGGCAGTCGTCCTCATACAAATCATCGCCGATCGTATATGTGTAGGGAATAAACGGTACGCCGTGTTCATCGAGCCAGTCCCTCGTCAAATCAGAGGTGGACGATGTCGCGATAATGTAGTTTGCCATTTTACACTCCTTTTCCGAGTAACAATATCTGAATATTATGACTCCTATTGTATTTTTTTGCTTTTAGGCACTTTCGCATTATTGCGTAATTTTTCTATATTTTGAGTTTATCATAAAGTCCGGCTCAAGTCAATACAAAAGGCGACAAACCGCTTTTTTAAACGAGCAGTCCGGCAAACGCGCCGCAAAAAACAAGGACGGAACACTTCGTCCGTCCTTGTAACATTTTCAAATATTCTTGAATCAGGGTCTGAAAATAATGCGACCCCAGCCTTCTTCATCTGTTGCAGGCTGAGTTGTTGCAGGTTGAGTTGTTGCAGGCTGAGTAGGCTTCTCGGTAGGCGTTTCAATCTGTTCGCCGATGTTATACGGCGTTTCCATCTCTGCCAGCCAGCGCTGAACAAGTGTGGCGTCCGTGATATCAACCGCGCCGCTGCCGTCAACATCTGCTGACAGTTTTGAATAACCCTCGCCTACAGGCAACTCCGCAGCGGTCTTTTGAATACAGGTAACATCGTTAATGGTAATAGTTCCGTTGCCGTCAGCGTCTCCAAGGATTCTTCCGGCTGCTGAGGTAACGGCAGTGCCGGCGAAAAGCAATACGGCTGAGGTAACGGCTGCGGCAAGCGTAAATATCGCAGCGCTGAATAATACTGATTTGTTTTTGTACATCTTAAAGGTCATTAAATCTCACCTCGGCGTTATCCCGCTGTTCCGAAACATGGGATTCTATTGAACTCTTGTTATTGTCCTCCGACTCTTTGCTCTGACTTTTACTGCTTTGAGAGGTTTTGCTGTCAGTTTCGGAATCTTCTTCTTTTTCTTCTACGGATCCTTCGTCGCTTTTATCCTCGTCTGAGCTTTCGGAGCCGGATTTTTCTTCATTATCCGATTTGCTGTCCTTATCGTTGTTATCGCTCTGTCCACCGGATTCGGCTTTGCTTTCACCGGAGCTCTTGTCGTCGCCTTTAGCGGCGGAGGAATCGGACGTCGTAGTTGCTTTTTGTGCTTGAGAAGCGGATTGCCCGGTGGTGCTCTGAGAAGGTATTGTTGCACTTGAATCTTCGCTCTCACCGCATGCCGTCAGGCACAAAACGAGGGCAACAAGCATTGCCGCCAGCATCAGTTTGATTTTTGACAATTTTTCTCACCTTCACTTATTATTTATTCTGTCCAGCAATTTTTTTGCAGTGCTCCGTGTAGATAGATTATTTTAAAATACATTTTTTAAGATGTCAACAAGTATTTTGTCAGTTTTCACGTAATTCTGTTTTTTAATAAACGTTTTTTGAAGGCGTTTGAAATAATCGGGAGCGCTTTTTGAGCAAAATTCACAAAATATCATTCAAAAAATCAGCAGTCTGCCTTATCCGAAGCGCTGACGTAAGAACAGTGATCCCGTTATCTCAAAAACAGAAACCTTTTGAGATGATTGTAAACGTCATCACATAATTTTCACTTACCGACGTACAGACTTAAATCGTGTACAAAACGGGAATGAAACTTTCCTTTAAGTTTGTGTTTTTACCTATTTGTTTTCTTGGAAAAATATAGTATAATGATATCTACCGGAACTGTCTTTTATCAGCGTTTTGATATTTTGTACGGTTTTTTTACAGATTGTGTGTCTCAGAGGTGTAATATGAATTTTGAAAATATGCAGAAGGAGCCGTCGTCTAAACCTCCCGTTGAGTATGAGGATATCAGCTCGGGCAGATATTCCTCAGGCGGCAGTCATTATCAGGGCAACCACATTGCCGAAAGCTCAAACCATACAGGCGTAAAGGTTCTGATCATTTCGCTTGTTTCCGTTGCAGTCATTGTCGCTCTCGGCGCAGTCGGATTCGTTATGTTCAACGGTATCAAAACAGAGCCTGCCACGCCAAAGACGACCGATATAGTCACGCAGCCGACCGAATTTACCTTTGCTTCCAATTCCGTTATCTCGGGTATCGATATTTCGGGAAAAACCATGGAGCAGGCAAAGAGCCTTCTCGAGAAGAATACGGATAAGTTTATCACTCCGATCAGCTTTGAAATCGACGTTAACGGTAATACGACAACGCTCGCTCAGGATGATTTCAGCTACAACTACAATATCGACGAGGTGCTGCAGCAGATGAAGTCGGGAGTCACCACGACCACCGACCCCACAAACGGCACCGAAGCTCCGCTCACTGTTACCGCTACCGTAACGGAGGATTCTATCAGCAAAAATGTGGACAAGATCTGCGAGGAATACGATTCTGACCCGCAGAACGCCAGAGTCTCGGAGTTTCACCCGTATGCGCAAAAACGTTTTGACTTTACGGAGTCGGTTGACGGTCTGAAGGTTAACGCGGACGACCTTAAAAGTCAGATTTCTCAGAGCTTTGAAAACGGCAACAAGATGATCATGATAAACGCCGATTTCGAGGTTCTTTACGCTGACTACAACGCCGCTGAGCTTGAAAGCAAGCTCGTTAAGCTCTCGTCATACGAGACCTACTCCTCAAACACCGAGGACGGCACCACCAACATGCGCGTTTCTCTGGAAGCCTGCAACGGTTCGATAATCGAACCCGGCGACACCTGGTCGTTCAACGCGTGCACCGGAGATTCCAATCTTGAATCAAACGGCTACAAGCCCGCGAATGTTATTTTGGAGGGTAAGCTCGTTGAGGGTATCGGCGGAGGTATCTGCCAGTCCAGTTCTACAATCTACAATGCCGCGCTGCGCGCCAACATGAAAATCGAGGAGCGTTATAACCACAAGTGGGCTTCAAGCTACGTTCCGACCGGTCTTGACGCGACTATAGACTATCCGAATCTCGACCTCAAGCTCGGCAATCCCACCGACTGTCAGATGTTTATCGAGTGCAAGGTGGTCGGCTATACTCTTTATTGCTCCATCTGGGGCACAAAGTCCGACGCCTACGACGAAATCCGCACTCATAACGAGTTGGGCGACAAGGGCGAAAAGTCCTACACCGTCCATGCGTGGAGAGTTTATTACAAGGACGGCGCAGAGGTTGACCGCGAAGAGCTTTTCGTTTCCAATTACGACAATGACTACGGCGTGATTTTCTACAGCGCAGACAACGATTCTCAGGCAGTCGACACCAATGTTGACGAAGCGGGCGGAAGTTCTTCGTCAGGCTAAAACGGCTCTGAATAATGTTATTAATCCCATGGTTCGTCCGTGGGATTAAATTTTTTTAAATTTATTTTTTATTCTACGTTTTTTGTCCCTTTTTTGTCTTTTTCGGTTTGCTATGCTTTAGCTACAGTCAGCAAGAGAGAACATCAAAAATCCAATCATATCAAAGGAGTGCGTCACCATGAAAAAGAACACAAGGAACATCAAAAACGCAAGAGTTATCGGAGCTGTTTTAGCAGCGGCATTCGTAGTTTCGGCAAGCGCAGCTTTCTCAGCCGTCAGCGCGTCGGCGGCTGAGGTTGATTCTCAGACACAGTACGGCAGCTGCATACTTTATTCCAACGAAGCTTCTATCGTCTCACCCGTCGGCAACGTTTGCGTTTTGCCTTGGGAAAGAATAATTGTACCGCATCCCGTTGTTTGATTCAATACAAAACACGAAACCACGCTTGGCAAGAGATTCTTATTTGAATAAAAAACGGTCGGAAGCCGCATTGAGCCACCGACCGGTTTATTTGTTTATTTTTCTTTATCGGAATTTTATCTTCTGTAATTAAGAGCTTTTTGTATATCGCGCAGCTCTCCGAGAACAAAGGCGACGTCCGCCGGCTGAATGACCGTTGAGGCTGACGGAATCAGAACCTCGCCGTGGCGCTTGATCGTGAGGAGGTTGATATTGTATTTTTTGCGGATATCGATCTGTACAATCGTCTTTCCGTACCAATCCTTCGGAACCTCAAGCTCGTAAATAAAATAATCCTTTTCCAGGTGGAACAGGTCAAGAATATTGTCGGAAGCGTACTTTGTGGCTATGCGGTACGCCATTTGCTTTTCGGGATAAACGACCTCGTCGGCGCCGTTGCGCAGCAGGAACTTCATCTGAACGTCGTTTGTAGCACGCGAAATAACCTTTTTTGCGCCAAGCTCGCTGAGGAGAGATGTGGTTTCGAGCGACGTCTGGAAATGTCTGCCGAGGGTGACGAAGCACACGTCAAAATTATCTATGCCCAGCGACCTGAGAAACTCCTCGTTTGTACCGTCTCCGATTTTTGCGTCGGTCACGTAAGGCAAAATATCGTTGATGCAGTCCTCGTTGATATCTACCACCATAACCTCGCAGCGCAGTTCCTCCATTCGCTGTGCGATATGGGTTCCGAATTGTCCTGCTCCTATAACTAAAACTGATTTCATTTTTATTCTCCTTACTTTATCCTAATGATATGTTTTCGAGAGGCAGACGGGAATTTTTGCTGCCCTGCGAGGGTAGCGCGGCATATATCAGCGTCAGTCCTCCTACCCTTCCGAAGAACATCAGCACCATCAGTATTGCTCTTGAGGCTAAAGCCAGCTTAGGTGTGATTCCAAGGGTGAGTCCGACCGTGCCGATGCCCGAGCTTGTTTCAAACAGGCAGGTCAGCAGCGGCAGATGCTCGATTCTGCTGATTACAATGCCGCTTATAAACGTCAGCGCAAAATACATAAACAGGATAGCGCCCGCGTTGCGGACCATATCGTCGGCGATCCTTCTCTTGAAGCTCTGAACGTCTCTTCTTCTGCTGAACACCGTGATCGCCGATAGGAACAGAACCGCGATCGTTACGGTTTTCATACCGCCCGCAGTCGAACCCGGCGAACCGCCTATCAGCATAAGGATGACCATTATTGCAGTGCCGGACTCGTTCATCTGCGACAGATCCTGCGAATTGAAGCCCGCTGTCCTCGTCGTTACCGATTGGAAAAACGAGCTTATTATTCTGTCGGACATATTCAGATCGGCGTACTCGGCAAAGAAGAAATACACCGCAGGCAGAACGATAAGTACCAGTGAAGTAAGAAGCACTATTTTGGTCTGCAGCGAATAACGCTTAAAGCGGAACTTGTTAGTTTTTATGTCGTCCCAGACGAGGAAACCGATACCGCCCGAAATGATCAGCAGCATTATGATTATGTTCAGATAAATATTGCTGCCATAGCTTGTCAGCGACGAAAACTGCTCGCGCGTTCCCATAAGGTCAAAGCCGGCGTTGCAGAACGCTGAAATAGAGTGGAACAAGGAATACCAGATACCCTTCAGAATACCGAAATCCTTGCAGAATACCGGAAAAAGCAGCAGCGCGCCGATCAGTTCGATCAGCACCGTTGTTTTCAGAATGAAGCCGGTAAGACGAACCATTCCTCCCACGTGAGGAGCCGCGATGGAATCCTGCATTGTGCTTCTGTGCGACAGTCCTATCTTCATTCCCGACGCGCGCATAACGGCCATGCCGATGGTGATTACGCCCATTCCGCCTATCTGGATCAGAGAGATAATTACAATCTGACCGAACAGAGACCAGTATGTAGCAGTGTCCTGAACGATAAGACCGGTTACGCAGGTTGCGGACGTGGCGGTGAACAGCGCGTCGACAAACGGAGTTACAGTGTGACTGTTTGAAGAAATCGGCAGCATCAGCAGACACGTTCCCAGCATGATCAGCACAAAGAAGCTGAGAATGATTACCTGAAACGACGTGATGCCCTTTCGTTTTTTTCGTTTAATATTCGGAAGCATTTTTTACCCCTGTCTTTTTTGCGGTTTCATCTATGCGTCCGACAGCTGCAATTGATATCGTTTTAGGCTTTTGCGGATGCAGACGGACGCAAAATGATGACCCGACCGTATTTCATCTAGTATTCTATCACATTTTACCGAAATATGCAATTAAAATCGAATTCCCAAGATAAATTTTTATAATAAATTTCACTAATAATTGTTTGAATTTATAAGTTTTTGTGTTATAATATATACATCAAATTTAAGGAGGAGTTTTTTCATGAAAATCGCTATGTCAAACGATCATGCCGGCACATCAATGAAATATGAGATCAAAGCTTATCTGGAGTCTCAGGGTCATACGGTTGTCGATTTCGGAGCTTATGACGAAGAATCCTGCGATTTGTCAGATTTCGTCCTTCCTGCCGCCCTGGCTGTTGCGAAAGGAGAATGTGACAGAGGAATCTTTGTTGACGGAGTTGGCTACGGAAGCGCGATGATCGCAAACAAGGTAAACGGTATTTACGCCTGTGTTTGTCAGGATCCGTTCTGCGCGCAGCTCGCCCGTCAGCACAACGACGCGAACGTGCTTTGTCTGGGCGCTAAAATCATCGGCGGAATGATTGCGATGGAAATCGTCAAAACATTTATGAAAACCGATCCGCTCACAGCAGACAAATATGTTCGCCGCGTTAAAAAGGTTCAAAAAATCAACGACGAGCACTGCGTGCCCGTAAAGTAAAGCAAATAATAACAATCCTCCGGACTGCTGCGGTTCGGAGGTTTTTTCAAACAACAAATCTGATGGTGACTTTTCGTTATAAATATGTTATCATTATAAAAAAACATAACGGAGGTATATAATGGCAAAAGGCAATAAATTAAGACTATTTACGGATAAGCTGTTCGGCGGACTGAAAATGAGCTGGCCTGCGGTAATCATTTTCGCAGTCGCTTCCGCCGTCGTGACATCGGTTTTCCTTATCGTGCCCGTATTCTCAAAAACCTCGTTTATCCAGATGGGCACGACGTTTGAGGCGTGGATTTTGCTGGCGGTTATTATTATCGTAAACTGCGAAAAGGCGCTTGAAGCCGCGCTGAAAACCTTTGTTTTCTTCCTGATAAGTCAACCGCTGATTTACCTTTTTCAGGTGCCGTTTTACGACGGAGGCTTCGAGATTTTCAGGTATTACCCCTACTGGCTGATATGGACTCTGCTCACCTTTCCTATGGCGCTTGTCGGCTGGTTTTTGAGAAAGCGTAACTGGATAAGCCTGTTCGTCCTGCTGCCCGTAATCGCGGCGCTCGCTGTAATGGGCACGGTATACGCAAAGGAAACCGCGTTCAGATTTCCGCATCATCTGATTGCCGCCGTGTTCTGCTTCGGACAGATCTGGCTGTATCTCTACGCCTTCTTCAAGGACTTCAAAAAGCACATTGCCGGCTTGGCGGTTACTGCCGCGGCAATCGTACTTACCCTGTTATTCAGCGCTCCGCTGTATTTTTATGTCGGAGCTGCTCTTCCCGACACGCCTGCGCTCTCGGAAAACGCCGCAATAAACTTTGACGACAGCGCATACACGGCTGAACAGTTCCTGAGCAGCGAGAACTATGTAAGCATAAGAGGTTCAAAGTTCGGTTCATCGGTAATGACGGTGACCGACGGAGACGAGAAATATGAATATTACGTTGAGTTCAAGTATGCTGACGGAGAGGACAGGGTCGAAATCAGCAAGCTGATCCGCTGATATTTATAATCATTCAAAAATCAAGGCAGAAGAAAAACGAATTACGTTTTTCCTCTGCCCTTTTGTTTTATCCTTTCACGCAGGAGTTAACCCACGCGATGAAGTTTGATGTGCTGTCGCCTGTCCGCTCAGCCTCTGTATGTCCCTGAAGCCATACAGTTTCGAAATCGACGTTTTTTACTCCGTCGTAATTTTCAAGCGCGAGCGCAAGGTTTATCTCGGTTGTTACCGAGGTATTCTGCTGCTCGATACCGGTGCGGATGCGCCAATATTTTGCGACGGTCGATTTGCCGCAGCCCTCGCGGGTTTTCATCAGATAGTAGAGAGGCGTATACATATCTACGCGCTGCTCAACCGTGTTGCCGACAGAATCGGTCGTTTTTAGATCGTCGGTATAACTTGACGCGTATTCGCTGTTCACCTCAGTCAGAACGTCCGCGAGGATTTTGTCGAAGTGACATCCCTTGCCGTCGCCTGTGCCAAACAACGGATTGACTCCCTGCGGCTGGTCAAACGCTACGACGAGATTTGTAGCGGTCTTGCAGTGCTTCGCAAAGTCCGCGACGCTTGTTATCGAAGCGGTTTTGGCGGTTTCGTCGTAGGTGACCCAATTGCCGTCCGAGTTGAGGTCGTCAACGTATTTTTTAGCGCTTCCGTAGCTGTTGTGAAGCTCGGGGTTCGAAAAGTCGGTGTCGGAAAGATAGTTGTTAAGTGACCTTTCGATAACGCTCTTTACGTATTCGTAATAACTGCCGGACTGATATATTCCGTCCTTTGATTCCGTAAGGGTCAGCGAATTGCCGTCCTTGTCGGTAAAGCCGGCGCTGTTGACATATTCGGCAAACTTATTTGCCAGACCGTCGGAGATCGCCTTATTCTCAGCAGTGGTCTCGGCACGCGTGCATCCCATCATCCACTCATACTCGGCGTTGGCGGTGTCGAGGTTGGTGATCGGACACCAGTCCATTGAGCCTGCTACAGCGTCGGATACTCCCTTCACCGCTCCGATAGACTCAAGATACGGGTCGTACAGCCCGCTGTCGCCCGACGCGCCAAGAATAGCCGCCTGCGCTCCGCCGCCGCTCATTCCGTATACAAATATATTCTCCGCGTCTCCGGCGATGACATCGTCGCAATAGCGCACGTATCGGATCGCCGCCTTGAGGTCGGTAACGCCTGTCGGCGCACCCTCGTCAATACCGCGGCAGCCGGCGTGAACAAAGACAAATCCCTTTGAGGTGTAATCGGCAACCTGCTCCATAACGATATTCGCGTACTCGCCCATCTCGTCCTCCGACCACGCCTTTGACGCATAATAGCCTGGCGTGTCGATGGGCATGACAATAGGTGCGGTAGCGGCGGAATAGCCGTTGAGCATTTTGTCGCTCAGCTCGCAGGTGAAGGTTCCGTCGCTGTTATCTGCCGCGTCCATAAACACCTCGGGTACAAATACCGAGAGCTTCTCATATTTTTCGTCGGCAGGAGATTCACAGTAGAGCACGCCCATCTGATAATACATCTTGTCGTCCTTGTTGTACTTCCACTTGCTCATATCCAGCTTTGAGAGATTTGTTTCGACAGGCGTCGTCGGTTCGGTCTGCACTGCCGGGCTTTCATCGGAATTTCCGCAGCCTGCCGCTGCAAGTCCGGCAAGACATATTGCCAGAATAGCTGCTGAGACTTTTTTTATCATGCTTCTCTCTCCTTTTTAGTCGTTGGCAGGGGTCAGAATTGCCTTGATAGGATAATTGTCAACCGCAAAAGAGTCCTTGCCCTTTAACTTCAAATCCGGGAGGGATTTATCTGAGTTGAGCTCTTCCGAACACTGATTATACGCCCTCTCAGCAAGGCTGTCTTTCATATCGGACATATCTTTCCACTTGCCGTCGGTGTAAAGATAGCTTTCGCCCTTGTTTATTACTCCTGTGACGGTCATGCCCTCAAAAAACTCGGTTGAATACGGGAATACCTCGGTATACGTCATACCGCCTTCGCCGTATGCCTCGCGCTTCATTGTGAGGACAACGGCATACTTTTCGCCTTTTTTAAGCTCGTACTCCTTACTGAGGTCGATTTTATAGAAGCCTGCGAACGTGTGTTTCTTAACGCCCTTTTCAAGCAGGGTTCCTGATGAAGGATTTCCGTCCTCAACGTCCTTATACACCTCGTAGGTCACCTCGGTTTTCGGCTGACTTGTGGAGTAGGCGATCTGGTACAGACTTTCGTCCTCCTCAGCGTTGAAAACATTTGCCATCTTTGTTTCGTTATCATAATCGGTGCTGCCGTACCAGTTTGTCATCAGCAAATCATACTGGTCGTAGTTCGGAGAGCTGTGCTTGACCGAATCGCCGCCGTCAAACACATAGCTGAGCGCAGACATAAGGCTGTGATCGTAATATGAGATGTAGAGAAAGCCGTCGTCAGGGTCGTCATCGTAAGTGTTCAACCCCCAGCTGTTCTTGAGAATCAAAGCGCCGTTTTCGGGAGGAGTGCTTCCCTCAACCTCTTCACCGCTGATTTTGCGGGTGAAGTTCTCCTTGGGATAATCGTCGTCGTAGCCGATTACTGTCACCGCGTGATCAGGCTTGTCGGTTCCGCTTGAATACGCCGCGCGGTGTTTCGAATTGAAGCCTGAGCCGGAAGCGCAGAGCGCCACAGAGACTCCGTGTCCCTTACTAAGCTCATACTTGATCGCGTTGAGTCCGTCGACATTAAGAGAATAGTTGCCGTCCTTGTCAAGAGTCGCGGGACTCGGAAGCCTTTTGCTGCTTCTCATCAGAGCTTCTGCAGGTGCGTTGCGGTATTCCGCGTTAAGCGGAAGCGTCCATTCGCCCGTCCATGAATCGTTATACGCATAAGGATTCTCTCCCTTGACGCTCACGCTCTCGTCGACCGGTCCGAAGCCGGCTCCGAATAGATTCGCGTCGTGAACAAACGGTCCGCCGATGATATATACCGCAAACTTATTATCCTTTTCAGCCGCGGACGGGTCAAAACCCTCGCCCACCTGAGATTCGCGGACCTTGCCCGTTGCAACGTCATCCTTGGTGATTCCGTGGAAAAGATACCACGATATGTATTTTTCCGAGAAGTTGACCTTGTCGTTTACCTCGCCGGCAGGTACGCCAAGATTGTTTTCGTACAGGTACGAGATCTCAGCCGCACCGGTAAGACTGAACGTCCAGCAATCGCCGAACAGCTGCGTTTTTACCGGAGTAACGTAGTTTTTTCCATCGAAGTTTCTCAAGTCAATCTTTGACGGAAGCTTTGACGCGTCGATCTCCTCAAAATCCTCTTCAACCGAAGCAGGCGAAGAACAGGCGGCTACAGAGCAAAGCGTCAACAACGAGATGATAATTGCCAATATTTTTTTCATGTCCGCACCCTCACAATCACTATTGTTTTTATTTTCAGCTATCATTATACAGTAAGACGAAAATGGAAACAAGCAACTTTCCATTCACAAAAGTCAACCGTCGGTTGACAATTCAATCAACAGTTTATTTCATTATAGCAGAGGTCTTGTGCGGCGGAAGGTTGAGATAAAATCGCAGTAATAGGTTCTTGTAATCTCGTCCGCAATGCAGAGCAAAGGCATTACCGAGCTTTCCTGCCTGAACTTATATGCGTTTGTTTCGCCGTTCAGCGTGGTAATTACAATTCTTGTGGCGAGATTGCTGCGGCAAAGGGTTTCCATGCAATCCTCAAGCTCGTCCTCGGCTATTCCGGTCTTGCTGCTGATAACGGCGGTTGTGACAGGCGTGTTCAGACGCGAGTACATGTAAAAAATAATTTTAAGCATCCTTTCGTCGGCAAAAACCGCGAATACGTTTCTCAGCGCCTCGATATTGCCGATGTAATTCTTGATGCCGTCTTGCGGCTCCGTCATGAGGAAGAAATGACGGAAATCGTCGGATATCCGCACTGTTGCCATGCCGCTGTCCTGCATGATCTTGGTGTAGTAATCCTTCAAATCAGCGTCTCCCGAGGGAGGTCCGGAGAAGAAGTCGAGGTATTTGTCTATCAGAGAAATGTCCTCAAGCAGACCGATGTTGATCGCCCAGCAAATATGAAACGCGTAACGGTACGCCGCGTCGCTTGGCATATGATTAAGCCGCCGCGCCAGCTTGACTGCCTCGTCCTGATCTGAGCAGCCAAACAACGCGTCGATACTGACACCGAGAACGTCCGAGAGTATTGGCAAAAGCTCGATATCAGGCGTTCCTCCGTTCTCCCATTTTGAAACTGCCTGAGTGGATACCCCAAGTAGCTTACCTAGCTGTTCCTGCGTATATCCCTTTTCGTTGCGGTATTTTCTGATTTGTTTTCCGATCGTCTTCATTCTCAACCCTCCGTTGATTTCTGACAATATTGTACCACAGGCAGAAATGGTTGTCTACATTAAAACCAAACATATCAAAAGAAAAACGGTCAGCAGCACTCACTACTGACCGAATAATCAATTATCTCATTTTTATTCAGCACAAGCCCGGGATTTTCCGTCTGTCCCGTATGTGCGCGCCTAATTGTAATAATCCAATCCTAAAACACAAACGTCATCAAAATCATGAGCACAAAAACAATTACCGTTAGCGGAGCTGTCATGAATACCAATGTCTTTTTCAAAGCGCCGAACTCAAATATGCCCTTGTTCAGTCCGAAAGACTTTCTCTTTTTAACGATTTGTACCGTCAGCATAATCGGTGCTGCGACGATCATCGATAATATAATCAGTATGATCAGCGTCAGCAAAACCGCGAGAACCGTTTGTTTGTGGAACATAGCCTGAACCATGAACACCTTGTCGCCTGCCGAAAGAATGCTTCCGAGCTGAATTTTCAAAAATGACATCGAGAACGACAGCAAATTATTAACAAAATGAACGAACATAACCGTATAAATCGACCGCGTTTTCGCAAAAATCAGGCAGAGAAATACTCCGAGCAACGCCGCAAAATACACCTGAGCGATGTTAGTATGCCACAAGCCGAAGGCGATTCCCGTTACAACCGACGCCAAAAGCTGACCCACAGGCTCGTTGTTGCGGAAAATTGTCGCCCTGAAAACCAGCTCCTCAAAAATCGGCGCGAGAATTACAACCGGAACGCCGTATATTATCCAGCCGAGCGGATCGTTCTTTGTGAGGAAGCTTTGCATTCCCGAACGCGTTTCTTTGACAAACAGTCCCAGAACAACCTGCAGAAGCAGCGAGGAACCAACCGCGATAACCGTCCACTTTAGAATCCAGCCCTTTGAACGCAGGGGCTTTTGAAAAACATCCCTCAGCCGCAGGCTGTGTTTACGGTTGAGCAGCTTGTAAAAAATCAAATACAGCAGCGGATACGCAATGACAAATACCGCTGCCTGAGTTATTGACCATAGAAATTTCGAGTCCTGCCAGACCGAGTCATAACCGCCGGTGCGGCTCATGTATTTCAGCAGAATTTGCGCAGGAATCACCAGTGCAAAGAATACCAGCAGCAATAGCGAGCTTCGGTTTGAGATACTGCGAATTTGTCTGTTGACTGTTTTCTTGTCCATTACATAACCGCTCCGATCCGGCGAATTGCCTTTATCTTGCCATCAGTCTAGCATTTTACGCTTTAATATTCAAGCAAGTAACGCTTTCCTGCCATATTTCAGGCGGTTTTTATTACAATTTCAATGTCAAGCTGCTGTTGCTATTCGGTTTGGAGTGTGATATAATCTATTCATCAGAGAATTTCAATATATTAAACATTCAACCTATTATCCCGAAAGGAGCAAATTAATATGGAATTGATTCAGAGCTTTTCGGTAGACCATACCGCTATTGTGCCCGGCATCTTCGTCAGCCGCGTTGACACAATCGGCAGCGGTACGGCTACAACCTACGATATCAGACTGAAAAAACCAAACAGAGAGCCGGTAATCGATGTGGCGGCTATGCACTCGCTCGAGCATATTATCGCCACCTACCTCAGAAACGACCCCGATTGGAAGGACGAGGTAATCTACTGGGGCCCGATGGGTTGCCTGACAGGCTTCTACCTCATTTTGAAAGGAACCCGTTCTCCGCGTGAGATTTACGACCTGCTGCTCAGCGCCTTTAAGTCGGTTGACGACGCTCAGGTTGTTCCGGGCGCCACCGCCGTAAACTGCGGTCATTACCTTATGCACAACCTCGGAATGGCTAAGTGGTACGCTGCTGAGTTTGCCTCATACCTCGAGGCTAACGCCGGCAAGGACGAAATCTTTGAGTACCCGAGAACGGAGAGACTTGTTACCGACGAGGGTCAGCAGTTCTTCGATTCGTAATCCAAATCATGATTTTTTGCGCTTACCGATACGGTAGGCGCTTTTTTCGTAATTCAAACCGCCGCATGTGCATACAAACTGAATGCAATACAATTATTATACTGCAAAATCATCCTCAACCGCGCGGTTAAGCCGCCACAGATGCGCTGACGCGTCGCCGCTGATAAACAGGCGGTTTTCGCCCTCTGTCGGGAAAATCCGCGACGAAAAAACCGCGTCGCCGTCGTTTACAAATATCTCTATCGAGCTGCGGTCTATAAAGAACCTCAGATGGAATAAGCCCTTTGGCAGCGGTCTCGTGCGCTGCTCGCCAAGCTCGGTATTGAACCTTTGCTTCATTCCCGAACGGTCGACCGTGATTTCCTTTGCCGCGTCGTCGTAGGCTACAACAAGTCCGCCGCTGCCGTCCTCAGCCGCAAAGAGCCTTAGCGTCAGGTCGCCGCCTCTGCCGATCAGCTCAAGCTCGCACACGCGCGGCAATACGTTTGTTGCTTCCAGATCGAGCTTCTCGCCCCTGAGAGCGCGGAGTGAATCGAGCGGCTGCTGAATCAGCCTGCGGTCTCTCACCCTCAGCTCACGCGGCAGGGTAAGACATCCCGACCAATCCTCCTCGTCGGTGGGATACGACGCATCCGGCAGACCCATCCACGCGACAAGGGTAGCCTTTGTGCGGTCGTTAGGGTTGGCTGCGCACTCGGCGGCGTAAGAATCAAATCCGAAGTCGAGCACATGGAAGCTTGTGTTGTCGGGAGTAAAGGTCAGGCTCTCCCAGTCCATATGACCGAGAAGATAGCCGCTGTGGTGAACCGAACCGCCTCTGCCTGCAAGCCTGATGTGCTGCGGACAGAATATAAGCACGTCGTAGCCGCTGATGGTCTCGATCGACGGGCACTCCCACATATCGCCGAAGTCCTCAAACCCCGGCACCTTCAGCTGACCCTCAAAACGCCAGTTCTCGGTCTGAGAATCAGAGCTGTAGATTATTACGCAGCCCTTTTTGTCCTTTGTCTGCGCGCCGAGGATAATGTAGTTTTTGCCGCTTTTTTCGTCATGAATAATTTTGGGGTCGCGCTGGTGCTCTGTGTAGTCCTCATTCATGCCGAAAAGCGGAGGAAGCTTGACAGCCTTTCCGCCGTCCTTTAAATCGACAAGACAGGTGTATGGCTTGCGCGTCCAGTCCTCGTCGCGGTGGTTGCCTGTATAGTATAGATAAACCGAATCGGGAGTCGGGAGCGCTGAGCCGGAATAGGCTCCCTTGTTGTCGTAAAACGTGTCGGGACAGATGCACACGCCCTTGTTCTGCCACGTCACCAAGTCCTTTGAAACGGTATGGTACCAGTATTTAAGACCGTGAACCGCTCCCCACGGGCACCACTGATAAAAGAGATGCCATACGCCGTCGTGAAAGACAAATCCGTTTGGGTCGTTGAGCAGTCCCGTTACACTCTGAATGTGGTAGCTCTGACGGTAATCCGACAGTATTGTGCGTTCGTGGAGTTCCCGAATCTCCTCTGCGCTCTTCAACACGCGATAGCGTTCTTCCTTCGTCCAGCTTTTCATATTATATACATCTCCTTTTTACGTTATTTGAAAATGGTTTCCTATATATTAATAGTATATGACATATTTGGTCTAAATGCAATAAAATCAAACGCTATTGTGGAAATAATTCAATATAGTTTACTGCGGGTTTATGGCTTTTCTGAAAGATTTAATCGGTTTTGACCAATTTAGGATTATGTTTAGGGTATTTGCTGCCGTCATTAGTTGAAAATCCACAAAAACTGCGCCTGAAATTCTATATATGCGATAATGAAAACTGATTGAAAAACCGAATGGCGTGTGATATATTATAGTTAATGAAATCGATTACAAAGTATTCATGACCAATAATCAAATATGTGAGGTGTTTTCAATGAAAGATTTAGTTACAATCGGTGAGATCCTGATTGATTTGACCTACAGCGGCAGACAAAACGGCGTTCCCGTTTACGTTGCAAACCCCGGCGGCGCTCCTGCCAACGTTGCGGTTGCCGCCGCGCGTCTGGGAGCTGACTCCGCGTTCATCGGCAAGGTCGGAAACGACTACTACGGCGGATTTCTGCGCGAAACCCTTACCGAAAACAAGGTCGATGTATCGGGTATGCTGACCGACGCTTCCGCACCCACCACCCTCGCGGTCGTTTCGCTCACCGACGCCGGCGAACGCAGCTTCTTGTTCTACCGCAGAAACTGCGCCGACACCCTGCTTTCTCCCGAGGAGTTAAGCGACGAGCTGCTCGGCAATACAAGATTTTTGCACTTCGGCTCTGTCAGCCTGACCGACGACCCCGCACGCTCGGCTACTCTCTTTGCTGCCAAAAGAGCTAAGGAGCTCGGTGCGACCGTCACCTACGACCCCAACTACCGCGCTAACCTCTGGAACAGCGAAAAGGAAGCTGTTGAGCGGATGAAGTCCGTTCTCGGCTTTGTTGATATTTTAAAAATTTCCGACGAGGAGCTTCCGCTGCTCACCGGCACCGACGACCCCGAGGCAGGCACCCGTCAGCTCTTTGACGAGTACGGCATTTCGCTCATTCTGCTCACCCTCGGCGCTGACGGCGCATACTACCGCAGAGGCGGCGAGACCGGCAAGGCTGAGGGCTTTAAGGTCAAGGTTGCCGACACAAACGGCGCAGGCGACACATTCTTCGGCGCGTTTTTGAGCCGTATGGCGGCGCTAGGCGTTTACAAGCCCGATGATCTCACCTCGGAACAGCTCTTTGACAGCGTTAGAACCGCAAACCTCGCAGCGTCGCTCACAACCTCGCGTCACGGCGCGATTCCCGCGATGCCCGACCTCAAGGAGCTTGAGGATAAGCTTGATTCGGAGGTGAAATAATGGCATTGATTGAAATGAGTGAGCTTGACGTTCGCCTTAGCGAAAGACTGGACGAGCTGAAATGGCTCTATTACGAGCTTTATTACGGCGACGAACAGGGCTTCCAGTACCTCTGCTCGCTGATAAGGGATTTTTACGAGAACCGCAGCGACAGCCTCAAAGCCCTTGACCGCAAAAGAGAAAAAGACCCCGACTGGTACCGCGGCAACGACATTGTGGGCATGATGCTCTATGTCGACAGCTTCGCCGACAACCTTCAGGGCGTTATCAAAAAGCTCGATTACTTTACCGAGAGCGGCGTAAATTACGTTCATCTCATGCCGCTGCTTCAAAGTCCCAAGGAACACAGCGACGGCGGCTACGCGGTATCTGACTTCCGTTCGGTTCAGCCGGAGCTCGGCACTATCGACGACCTCAGAGAGCTTACCGACAAGTGCCACAAGCGCGGTATAAGCTGCTGTCTCGACTTCGTTATGAACCACACGAGCGATGAGCACGAATGGGCTAAGGCTGCACGCGCAGGCGACGAAACCGCCCGCGGACGCTACTTCTTCTTCGACAACCGGGACATCCCGAACGAGTACGAAAGAACCGTTCCGCAGGTATTTCCCACCACAGCTCCCGGCAACTTTACTCATCTGCCCGACGGCAAAATCGTAATGACGACCTTCTATCCATATCAGTGGGATCTTGACTACTCTAACCCGATGGTTTTCAACGATATGACGGCGAATATGCTCTACCTCGCTAACGCAGGTATCGACGTTATCCGCCTTGACGCCGTTCCTTACATCTGGAAGGAGCTCGGCACTCAGTGCCGCAACCTGCCGCAGGTTCATTCTATCGTCAGAATGATGCGCATTATCTGCGAAATCGTCTGTCCGTCCGTGCTGCTGCTCGGCGAGGTAGTTATGGAGCCTTCAAAAATCGCACCTTACTTCGGCACGGTCGAAAAGCCCGAGTGCAATATGCTCTACAACGTCACCACTATGGCAAGCACATGGAACTCCGTTGCGACGCGCGACGTCAGACTCCTCGAAAGACAGATGAACGAGCTTGCAAAGCTGCCGAACAACTACGTTTTTCTCAACTACCTGCGCTGCCACGACGACATCGGCTGGGGTCTTGACTACGACTGGCTGAGAGAACGCGGCATGGAACAGGCTCCGCACAAAAAGTACCTCAACGACTACTTTACAGGCAAGTTTGAGGGAAGTATCTCGCGCGGAGAGCTTTATAACGACGACCCGATTTTGCAGGACGCGCGTCTTTGCGGCACCACCGCAAGCCTTTGCGGCATCGAGGCGGCTCTCTGGGACAAAGATCAAAAGGCGCTTGACCTCGCGATCGAGGCTGACATTATGCTGCACGCGTTCATGTTCACACAGAGCGGAATCCCCGTTATCTACAGCGGCGACGAGGTCGGTCAGCTGAACGACTATATGTATCACGCCGATATAAACAAAAAGTTCGACAGCCGCTATCTCCACCGCGGCAAGTTTGACTGGAAGCTCGCTGCCGAACGCAAAAACCCCGACAGCTATCAGGGCAAGGTTTTCAACGCGCTCAGAAAGCTAGAGAAGCTCCGCGCTGAAAACCCCGTATTTGAGGCTCAGGCTAACTTCTACCCGATCGTAACCGACTCTCAGAGCGTGCTCGGTCTATGCCGCGAATACAAAGGTCAGAAGCTCCTCGCGCTGTTTAACTTCTGCGAGAACGAGCGCACCGTTACCCTTGAGCAAAAACGCTCCTACACCGATCTCTTCACCGGCGAAAAGCACGTTAGAAAAAACATTCCGCTTAAACCCTACGCGTTCCTCTGGGCGCTTGTAAAATAAATAATTAACCTTTATTGGGGCGATTTTTATGAAAATAAGCGAGATAGCCCGTATGGCAGGCGTTTCCTCGGCGGCGGTCAGCCGTTACATCAACGGCGGCAGCATCAGCGAGGAAAAAAAACAAAGAATCAAAAAGGTAATTGAAGAAACAGGCTATGTACCCAACCCCACCGCTCGTTCGCTCAGGCAGCAGCGCTCCGACGGAATCGGCGTTATCGTTCCGAAGTTCAACTCCGACTCCGTCAGCAACCTGATCGAAGGCGTTTCCACCGTGCTGAGCAAGTCCGGATATCTGGCTGTTTTCGGCAACGCCGAGAACGACGAGAAGCGCGAGCTTGAATACATGCACCTCATGCAGGAGACGCGCTTTGCAGGGATCCTTTTGATGGGCACCGTCTTTACCCCAAAGCACATCGCGTTTTTCCGTGAAAGCAGCTTGCCCATCGTCGTTTGCGGACAGAATAACCCTAACGTCACCTGCGTATATCACGACGACAAGGGAGCCGCAAAGGAGATCACGCGTTATATGATCCAAAAGGGCAGGCGCAGGATTGCGTATATCGGCGCGGTCGAACGCGACATAAGCGTTGGCGTTAACCGCCGCGAGGGTGTTGAGGAAGCTATGCGTGAAGCTCAGCTCGACCCCGAAGCTTTGGTGCGAACTCAGGTTTTCTTTGCTGCTGACGACGGATACAAGGGCATGAACGAGATTCTCGACGGCGGATATATGCCCGACGGCGTTATCTGCGCCACCGACACCCTCGCTGTCGGCGCGATCAAGGCGCTACGTGAGCGCGGCTTCAAGGTGCCCGACGACATAGGCGTTGCCGGAATCGGAGGCGGCTTTGCGGGCACGATAATCACTCCGGCGCTAACAACGGTAAAGCTCTTTCACCGTGAATGCGGCGAACGCGGCGCGAAGCTTTTGCTCACATTGATTGAGCAGCAACGCGAAAAGCCCGATGAAAAATTACCGATTACCCAAACAATGTTCGGATATTCTCTGATTGAGAGAGAATCTGTATAGAGAGGAAGAAAGAATTATGAACGGCAAGCTGTTATTATTGGATATAGACGGCACCCTGACCGAGCCCGGCTACAACGTGCCGCCAGACTCTGCGCTCGACGCTATCAGAAAGGCGCAAAAAACGGACACAAGGTCTACCTCTGCTCCGGACGAAACAAGGCTATGCTCAAGCCTCTGCTCGTCTACGGCTTTGACGGATTTGTCGCCAGCGCGGGCGGATATGTTGTCAGCGGCGACGACGTAGTTTTTGACAGCCCGATGGATCCCGAGGTGTTCAAGCTCGCGATGGACTGCTTTGAGCGCAACCATGTTTTCAGAACAGTTGAATGTCTCGACGGCACCTACGGCGACAACGGTCTTGAGGACTTGCTTGAGGGAGCAGACGAGTTTTCTAACAGCGAGCTTCTGAGATTTCGCAGACAGCTTAGCGAGACGCTCGACATAAAACCCATGAGCGAGTACAACGGCGCGCCAGTATACAAAATCGTATTTATGTGCACCGACAAAAAGCAGCTTGAGGAGCCTATGGAGGTTTTGAAGGATCACTTTGTCTTTTGCGTTCAGAACCTTAACGCGATCGGCTGCCTTAACGGTGAGGTTTTCGGTCTTGACTTCAACAAGGGTATCGGCATCCACAGACTGTGCGAGTTTTTGGGAAAGGATATCTCTGACACGATCGGTTTTGGCGACAGCATGAACGACAAGGAAATGTTTGAGGCTGTAGGCTACAGCGTCTGCATGGAAAACGGTCATCCGCAGATGAAGGCTATGGCGGACTACGTATGTCCTGCGGTTGGCGACGACGGACTGTACAAGGCGTTTGAAAAGCTCGGTCTGATCTGATTTTCCGCTCATTTTACAAATATATCCAATGCTTTGAAACGGTTATTACTTCGGTGTAACCGTTTTCATTTTTCTGTAAAATTCTTCTTGTTTCGGCAGTTTTAATGGCAAAAAAGAAAATACCGCTGCAACCATTTTTTGATTTATTTTCTTTGTAATTTACTAAAACTTTTATTTATGTTTCTCGTTATTGTCAATTTACAACCAGACTCAAAAGGGGTACAATAATATTGTAATCGATTTCAAGAAATGCTCAAATTCTTGAATCACATTTTATTAAAAAAGGAGAGTATGTATGGATTATCGCAAATGTGCGCAGGAAATCTATGATCTCGTCGGCAAACGGGAAAATCTGGTTTCCGCAGCTCACTGCGCTACGAGACTTCGTCTTGTAACCGCAGACAACAGCAAGGTAAACATCAAAAAGCTCGAGGATGTAGACGGCGTTAAGGGCGTATTCAGCTCTAACGGTCAGCTGCAGATCATTCTCGGCACGGGTACCGTCAACAAGGTTTATGAC
Organism: uncultured Ruminococcus sp.; assembly: GCA_902765625.1. Lineage (GTDB taxonomy): Bacteria > Bacillota > Clostridia > Oscillospirales > Acutalibacteraceae > Ruminococcoides. The sequence goes on from CACXAO010000002.1 coordinate 34,316, forward strand.
GAGTTCCTGTCAATCAGCGGCATGAGCGCCGCTACAAAGGCTGACGTTAAGGCGGCAGCCGCAGCTAAACAACCGCTTCCGTTCCGCATGGTTAAGGCGTTGGGCGACGTTTTCGTTCCCATTCTGCCCGCGATCGTTGCGGCAGGTCTGATTATGGGTCTGCTCGAGGGTATGACGAAGATCTGGCCCGACATGGCAAATTCAGGCACCTATCAGATTTTCCACCTTTTCAGTAACGCAGCATTCGTATTCCTTCCCATCCTCGTAGCTGTTTCGGCAGCGAGAGTATTCGGCGGCAACATATTCCTCGGAGCCGTCATAGCATGATAATGGTACATACCGACCTTGTTAACGCATGGAGCGTTGCCGGTATGCTCGAAGCAGGAGAAACGATACCGCAGGCTGACGTTTGGTTCGGCTTGTACAAGATAAACCTGACGGGCTATCAAGGTCACGTTATCCCGGTAATTATAGCCGTCTGGTTTATGTGCTTCCTCGAAAAACGGCTGCACAAGATCGTTCCCGAGATGATCGACCTCTTTGTCACTCCGCTCGTTACCGTTCTCGTTACCGGCTATCTCACCCTTACAATCTTCGGACCCGTTTTTGCTCAGCTCGAAGAGTGGGTTCTCATCGGCGTTCAGTGGGTCATCACAATTCCTTGGGGCATCGGCGCGGCGATTGCAGGAGCAGTTTATCCGCTAACTGTAGTCTGCGGCATACACCATATGTACAACACGGTTGAGATAGGCATGATCTCGAACACCGGTCTGAACACATGGATGCCGATTGCTTCCTCAGCTAACTTTGCACAGGGCGGCGCGTGCTTCGCGGTTGCTCTCAAGACCAAGGACAAGAAATTCAAGTCTATGGCTCTTCCCTCCTCGTTCTCGGCATTCCTCGGCATCACCGAACCCGCAATCTTCGGTGTTAACCTCCGTTTATTGAAGCCCCTCATCTGCGGCATGATCGGCGGCGCTGTAGGCGCTGCGGTCGGCAGCATGTTCGGTATCGGCGCTACCGCTTACGGCGTTACCGGTCTGTTCGGCTTCCTCATTACCACAAAGTTCGTTTGGCAGTACGCGATTATGCTCGCGGTTTCGTTTGCGATCTCCTTCACCCTCTCGTGGATCACCCACAAGGATAAGCCCAGAGAGGACGAGGCTGAGGCTACCGCTGAGGCTGATGCCGAAGAGCCTGCCCTGCCCGCTATCACCTGCGAAAAGGGTAGAGTTTACGCTCCCATCAAGGGCAACGTTATTCCGTCCGCAAATATTCCCGACGAAACCTTTGCCGCCGGCGTTCTCGGCGAGGGCGTGGGCATTGAGCCTGAGCTCGGCGTTGTTTACGCTCCGTTTGACGGCGAGATTTCTTCCACAACAGATACAAAACACGCGATCGGTATCTCTTCACCCGACGGCATGGAGCTGCTGATTCATGTAGGCGTTAACACGGTTGCCATGGAAGGCGACGGCTTTGAGCTGTTCTGCGCCGAGGGCGACACCGTTAAGGCAGGTCAGAAGCTGATGACATTCAGCATCGACAAGATCAAGGCTGCCGGCTACTCAACCACCACCGCCGTTCTCGTTACAAACAGCGACGACTACGCCGGCCTCGAAATCAAGGAAGGCGCATGCGAACCGCTCGACTGCGTAATTTCCATTAAAGAATAATTATACTATTACTATAAAGGAGAAATTGACATGAAATCTTTTACCTACACAATCACTGACCCCGTTGGTATCCACGCTCGTCCCGCCGGCATTCTCGTTAAGGCTGTTAAACCCTTCCAGAGCACCTGCAAAATCACAAAGGGCGAAAAGACCGTTGACCTGCGCAAGCTGATGGCTCTTATGGGAATGGGCATCAAGTGCGGCGACACCGTTGAGGTTACCATCGAAGGCGCGGACGAGGATACCGCCGCCGAGACAATCGAGAAGTTCTTTAAGGACAATCTCTGATAAAAAAACCTGAAACTACATTAGGAGGTATCATCGACGGCTACAACAACTGCATTTATATTGAGCCGACGCAGGATCTGCTCGAAACTCTCGACAAAAAGCGCATTGAGGACGTTAAACAGAGAGCGTTGCTGCAGGAGCTCAAGAAAAAGCCCAACATCACCCTCGACGGCACCGAGATCAACGTTTACGCCAACATAGGCAACGTTTCGGACACCGCGATGGTGCTGCAGAACGACGCCGGCGGCATCGGACTTTTCCGCTCGGAGTTCATTTATCTCAATTCAGAGACCTTCCCCACCGAGGACGAACAGTTTGCCATCTACAAGCGCGTTGCCGAGGTTATGGGCGGCAAAAAGGTTATTATCAGAACTCTCGACATCGGCGCCGACAAGCAGGCGGACTACTTCAATCTTCCCAAGGAGGATAACCCTGCTCTCGGTTACCGCGCGATCCGTATCTGTCTGCAGCAGCACGACATCTTTAAGGCACAGCTCAGAGCGTTGCTGAGAGCTGCCGCTTACGGCAAGGTAAGCATTATGTTCCCGATGATCATCTCCGTCCGCGAGGTCAAGGACGCGAAGGAAGTCCTCGAGGAATGCCGCAAGGAGCTTATCGCCGAGGACAAGGAAGTCGGCGATGTTGAGATCGGTATCATGATCGAAACTCCGGCTGCCGTTATGCTCGCCGAAGAACTTGCCGAGGAGGTTGAGTTCTTCTCGATCGGCACCAACGACCTCACGCAGTACACACTCGCGATAGACCGTCAGAATCCCAAGCTCGATCCGTTCTACGATCCGCACCATCCCGCGGTTCTCAGAATGATTGAAATGACCGTTAAGGCTGCCCACAAGCACGACTGCTGGGTAGGCATCTGCGGCGAGCTGGGTGCGGACACCGCTCTGACCGAAACCTTCCTGCGCATGGGTCTTGACGAACTCAGCGTTAATCCCGGAAGCGTTCTTACCGTCAGAAAGCAAATCCGCAGTCTGGATTTAAGTAAATAGTCACCTAATTACCTAACGGAGCCGGCTCGTATTTTTTCGGGTCGGCTCCCTGGTTTTTACAATAAAAAGAAGCCCTCGCAAAAGAGCTTCTTGTTGTAACTAATTAAGCGGAAGCGTGCAGGTGATCTGCAGCCTGCCGTCCTCTGACACTGCCGTCTTTATGCTGCCGCCGTGCTTTTCGGTTATTGCCCGCGCGATCGAAAGACCTATGCCAAAGCCCGTGTTCTCCTCCTTTGAGCGCGATGCATCGCCGCGGTAAAAGCGGTCGAAAAGGTGCGTGAGGGCTTCCTCGTCGAGCGGCTCCTTTGTGGCGTTTTCGGTTGAAAATACGGCGTTCTTTCCCGAGCGGATGAGCGTTATGACGATGTCGCTGTCCTCGGGAGCGTGCTTTACGGCGTTCTCGCACAGAGTGCTTATTAGCCTGCGAACCGCCTGCTCGTCGCCGCAGAGCTTTATATCATCCTCAGCGTTCAGAATGAGATTTTTGCCGTTGAACTCAGCCATACCGGCAAACGGAGCCGAAACGTCTGATACCGCGCCCGAAAGGTTGAAAACGTTCCTCTCGAGGTGAGAATCAGCCTCATCCATGCGCGACAGGTAAATCAGCTCGTTTACAAGCTTGCGCATATTTGAAACCTGCTTCTGTGTGCCTCTCACCCACTCGTTGGGACCGATGTCCATTGAGAGAACGTCCATGTTTGCCGAAATCACGGTGAGCGGAGTTTTCAGCTCATGACCCGCGTCTGTTATGAACTGCTTCTGTCGCTCGATGTTCTCGACCATGGGCTTTATCGCCTGATTGCTCAGCAAAAATACGACAAGCCACGCGAGCAGGATTCCGGCTACGCAGGCGGAAAGCGATATCAGCGCGAGGGTCACTACCTCGGAATACTTTGACTCGCAGTTGAGAAAAATCGCGACCCTTGCTCCGTCTGTCTTATCGACCACTCGGTAAATGTAGTTGCCGGTTCTGCCCGAAAGGCTCTCCGACGCAAAAACATTCTCTGCAATTGCGAGCTGTTCCTCCTCCGTGCAGTCGGTTTCTTTTGAGCCAACGCCGAGCATGAGCTCTCCGTCATTCCGAAGGATCGCCATGAAGTATCTCGATTCCTCGAGAGTGTTCTGCATATGGTTGTGACCCTTCTGCTTCATCTGACCGCTGTCGGCGGTTGAACCGTTGCCGTGCTTTTCGTCCTCGCCTTCGTTTGGAGCGCCGCCTTTTTTCTGCTTTTCCTGAGAAATCGAGTTCTCGTACTCAACCAGATAATCGAGCGTTGTATTAAGCTCGTTTTGAGTGCTCAGCAGGTGAACGATATTGATACTGCCTGCGACAAGCAGCATTGCAAGCGTGAGAGCAAGCAGCGCGATTCGGATAAAGCGCTGCCGGATTTCTTTCATCATAACGTGTTCTCCAATGTGTATCCCACTCCGCGCACAGCCTTGATTTTGGCATGGGCGCCAAGCTCGCTGAGCTTCTTGCGCAAAAACGAGATGTTGACCCAGACTACGTTGACCTCGGAGTCGCTGTCCCAGCCCCAGATACGTTCCATTATCTGAGAGATGCTGAGCACCGCTCCCTTGTGCTCAACGAGCATTTTCATAAGCTGAAACGCCTTGTTGTTCAGGCGGACGCTGCTGCCGCCGCAGCTGATTGACATGGCTGATTTGTCAAGCTCGATATCCGAAAATTTTATTACGTCAGGCTTGAACTCCTCCTTGCGCCTGAGCATTGCACGAACCCTCGCAAGCAGCTCTGACGCCGCAAACGGCTTTGGAAGATAGTCGTCAGCGCCTGTGTCGAGGCCGGCGACCCTGTCCTCTACCGCGTCACGAGCCGTCAGCATGAGCGCCGGGGTTGACAAACCCTGCGAACGCATTTGACTCAAAACGTCGATACCGCTCAGCTTAGGCATCATCCAGTCGAGAATTACGCCGTCGTATTCTCCAGTTTCAACATAATCGAGCGCGTCGCGGCCGTTGAAAACCACGTCTACCGAATAACCCGAACGCTCAAGCAGCGTTTGAACCGCCTTTGCGATATCGCGGTCGTCCTCTGCAAATAAAATACGCAAGTCAGGTCACCTCCAAGGTGAATAAATCTGTCTTAATTATACCAAAACAGCGATACTATTGCAAGAATCAAAAACGCAATATATACCGTCAGCTGGATCCACGGCATCGCCTTGCCGAGCTGAACGCGTATTTTGCCGCTGAGCGCGCCCGACAGTCCGAATATCAGGAGCATCGGCGACAGAGAGCTTGCCAAGGCAAACACCAAGCCGAGCAGCAACGCTCCCGGAAGCGAAAGTGTGATTGCATAACCCGCGACCATGATCAGCGGTGCGCACGGAGTTGCTCCGTAGGCAAGTCCTACCGTGAAGGACGGAATCACGCGGTTCAGCTTTTTTGAGGAACATTTGCCGCCGCATTTTGAGCAGGTTTTTCTGCGCTCTCTGTACCATTTCCAAATAAGGTACAGCGCCGAGGCGAGCATTACCCAAGACATTGCGTGATGGAGGTTGAAGCCGCCGATGAATCCGTTATCGTCGATAAACACGCTGCCTAACGCCGATGAGATCATTGTGATCGAGCAGACCGAAAGCACCTTTCCGAGAAAGAAGCCGCCGACATGCTTCATTGAGGACGCGAAACCGCCGCCCTCGGAGAGAATGTACACCGCCAAAAACGATGACGCCGAAGTGCCGCAGCAGGTGCCGCAGCCAAGTCCGACAGAAATAGCCGCTGTGAGCGCTTCCGCTAACATGAAATCAACCCCTTTCGCTTGCAAGCAGCGCAGCGCCGATCGCACCGTTGAACTGAGGATGGTTCGCCACGAATACATCGCGCATAAGCTCGTCCTCAAACGCCTTTCGCAGCCCTATATTCAGAGCACCGCCTCCGGTCATGAGAACATCGCCGTTCTTTTCGCTCTTTTTCATCATCTTTATAATTCGCTTTGCCATCGAAAGGTGCATTCCCGATAGAATATCGCGGCGGTCATACTTGCGCGCGATAAGCGAGATAACCTCGGACTGCGCGAACACAACGCAGGTGCTGTTGATATCGCAGGGTGCGTTGCTCTCAAGAGAGAGAGTTCCCACCTGATCTATTGTCGTTTCGAGGATCTGTGCTATGACCTCCATAAACTTGCCGGTGCCTGCGGCGCACTTGTCGTTCATACTGAAATTCTTTACCGAATAATTTGAATCGAGATAGATGATCTTACTGTCCTGACCGCCGATATCGACTATCATGCCCGGGTGGTACCCGCGCGGTGCAGTTACCCTTACGCCGTACGCGTGCGCCGTGATTTCGCTGACGTCGTCGTCCGCTACCTCGAGAATCTTGCGGCTGTAGCCTGTTGCCATTGTATATGTCACGCGGTCGACTCCGCTCTCGTTCATCAGCTTTGCGAGAAGCTTTTTTGCCGACGCGTTGTTATCGATACCCGTTGAGGTGACGCCTGTGCGGATCACTCTTTTGCGCTCGTCGAGCAGCGCGGCTTTGAGATATGTTGAGCCGCCGTCAAGTCCTGCGTATACCTTCATAGGATTTACCCCTTTCCGTATTTTATCAGCTCTATGAACGCCTCTACCCGGATTCTGAGCTGTTCGACATCCTCTTCGTTGTAGTCGCTCTCGACGCGGATGACCGGGATTTTCAGCTTGCCGAGTTCTTCCTCGAGCGCCTGATATTCGTAGTCATAAACGAGGCATCCGCGCAGAACGTGATAGATTACGCCCTGTACATTGTAGTCTTTAAGCATCTGCATTATCCTGTAGACCCTCCGCTTGTTGTCGGTGAAGGTCGGGCAGGTGCAGGGGCGCGTGTTTTTGTTGGCGAGCGCACGCATGATTCCGTCGGTGCTCCGGTCAACTATTGTCGGAGGATCGTAGGCTCCCCTCTCGCCCATGCAGGTTTCGTCTCCGACAAGCGCTCCGCCCATCTCCTCAATAAGAAGCGGCAGCTTGAAGTTCGGGAAAACTATCGGCGAGCCGGTAATGAGTATCCGCGGACGGTTCTCCTTTGAAGCCATCTCGCCGTTCTTGATTTTTTGCTCAAGCTCGTCGTTGAGCGCGCTCATGTATTCTGTCCAGATTGAAATATGCGTGTAGCTCATGGCGTTCATCACAGCCATGTAGTGGGTTCCCTTGATCACAAGAGGAGCCTTGCGCCTTAGTTCGATAAACCGTGACAGCTCGTACTGCGCCGCAGCCGTCAAACCGCACGCCCATGAGAGTCTTTCGTAGCTCAGCGGCTTGCCCGTAAGCTCTGTCAGCTTTTGGCTGAACAGATACAGCTCTCTGACGTACTGCTCCATATCCTCGTCGCAGTCGCGTCCCGACGGAACGTGGAGAGCTACGGTGCTGCGGCGCTGACCGAGGTAGCCCGCGAGCTTCTTTTTGCAGTCGCAGGTGATCGGTATCGCCATCATAGAGCACTCCTGATAGACCGGCATTACGCCGATGCTCTGAAAGCCCATGACAGCCTTGACAAGAGGACAAACGTCGCGCGGCGCGATATCGTCGCCGATATTAAAAGCTGTGTAGCTGCCTCCGCAGAGCTTTACCGGCATGGCTCCGGCTGCGTAAATCAACTCCTGCGGAACCATTACGCAATAGGTGCCGACGGTGGGAGTGTTTTCGGGCTTTACCGCGCCCTGCATATCGACGAACACATGGTGCAAAATATTCATGAACGGCTCGAGAGCCTTTGGCTTATGCGGAAGCTCGTCGATTTTTCTCAGATATTTTATGGAAACAGCCGAGGATTTATTGATGAACCGCTGCTTTCTGCGTTCCTCGGCAGAGGTCTTTCTTTCAATATAATCATTCATGGTTTTTTCCTTTCTTTTTGCGCTTGGGAGGCGCGTACTGCTTCATGAACTTCATTCGGTCGGCGTTGTATACCTTTTTGCCGCAGAAGGTGATTGCGAGAGCGTTGTTCTCGGGACAGCGACGGACGCATTCGCCGCACATAATACAGTCGGAGGTGGTTACGTCGATCGCTCTGACGTCGCCCTTGCCCTCGCGGACGGTGAAAACGGACTTGATACCCATCGGGCAAGCCTCGTAGCAGGCTCCGCATTCGGTGCAGGCAACGGCGTCCTTTTTGAGCTTAAAGAGCGAAATCTTGTGGGTGAGTCCGAGGATAAAGCCGAGCGGACAAACGTTGCAGAAGCATCTGCGCTTGAAGAAGCCGCTGACGAGCACGATGACCATGACAAAACCGCCGAGTCCGAGACTGAGCTTGAAGCCCGCGAGCGCCGGTGAAAGCGCCATTGCCGGACAGAAGTCGCAGAAGTTGCCGCCGACAAATCCGATTCCGAGGAAGATGATCAGCACGACCCACTTGACCATTCTGAGCACGGCGTAAAGGCGTTCGTTGAGCGAAATGCCCTCGATGTGGAGCGCCTGACGTGCCTCGTGCGCCACATCCTGAACAAAGCCGAGCGGACAGACAAAGCCGCAGAGCACTCTGCCGAGGAGCACGGCGCAAACCAAAAAGGTTCCGAAGAATGCGAGTATCTCTTTCCATGAGCTGACAAGCACGTCGAGGTGACTGAGCATGTAGCAGCCTGAGCTTGTGAGCTGGTCGAGATTATATGGACAGGCAAATACCGGGAGCTGAACGTTTGAAAACACTGTTCCCGTCAGTCTGCTGCCGAAAATAAGCAGCGCAAAGCTGAGAATCATCACTATCCAGCGGATGGTCTCGAAGCCGAAAACAAAGCGTTTTTTCCTCTTGTCCCTCGCCATAACGCCCGTTTTGCCGATCGGCAGCTTTTCCTTTTTGTAGAGCAGCTTGCGCAGGAGAACGTCGAGCGTGATGCAGACCGCCGAAATAAGAATGATGATTCCGAACGGAAGCATTGCCGACAGCCAGCGTGTTGTAAATATCGTATCCGCTTCAACCTGATAGTTGATTGAATAGGTGTTCATCGTATCGGGGTAGTATGTAAAGCTCAGACCGCTTCTGACGTCGTTGAGGTTCAGACCCGTGATCTCGCCGTTTTCGTCGGTGGTGAAGGTCTTTTGGGCGCCGTCTGAGAGCGTTACCGTGATATCAGTGTTTTTGAGCGGCTGAGAGTTATAATAAACCGCGAAGCTCTCTCTGTCCTTGTAGACAACCTCAAACGGGATCTCGTCGCTGAGGAAGGAGTTCGCCGTGGAGTCGTAGCCCTGAGTGTATTCCATATCAGTCTTGGCGACTCTTGTCACGTTCTCAGTAACGCCGTCGCCGTTTGTATCTTCCCTGATCCCCGTCTGAACCGCCGCGAAGCTGCCTGCGAAATCTGACGGCAGATTCTCGGTGTAAGCGTCCTCAACAACCGACGTGCCGCCGTAGGTAAGCGCGTAAACCGTTGTGTTGCTGCCGCCGTGAAGGGTTATAGCGTCGTTGTCGTATGTAAAGGAGAGCGGTTCGCCGTCGCTTACCACACTCAGCGTGGCTCTTTCGACGGGGTCGTCGTACTGAAAAAACGCAAGGTCAGCCGCGAAATATGCCGCGACGCACAGAGCAACGGCGAAAACGGCAAAGAGTATTTTTCCTGCTGTCTTGTTTTTCATAATGCGCCTCCTATGCCGTGTGTCTGTACCTTTGCGCAACCAGTCTGCGCTGGGTCAGCATTTCGCCGAACGCCTCCATGCGGATCCTGAGCTGCTCCATGTCCTGATATTGATAATCTGTTTCGAGTCTGAATACGGGAATGTTCTTCTTTTCAGCCGCCTTCTCGATTTGCGGAAGCTCGAAGTCGTACTCGATCTGACCCTTCAAGATATGGCAGACGATTCCGTCGGGCTTTAACTTCTCAATCAGGTTCATTACGTACGAATACATTCCCGTGTTGTAAATCCTCGCGCCGGAGGAAATCATGCTCAGGTGTATCTGCGCGATTTTTCTGAGCAGGCTGTCTGCCGAATTGAAACGGTGCGGTCGCGAAACCGTGAGCGCCGCTTCAAGAGAAAGGCTGTCGGCTACAGCCGCGATGTTCATTCCGGCCGAAGCGATAAGCTGCGGAACCTTGTAGTTTGGGAAAACCAACGGTGAACCGAGAACAAGGATTCGCGGTCTGTCCTTTCGCCTGACAACATAGTGAGTCGTCAGGTAGTCAAGCTCGTCGCTGAACCGGGAGATGTGAAGCATCCAGTCGTCAAGACTGTCAGCAAAATACATGCTCTGAGCTGTCAGAATAACCGCTTCGTCCGAGATCATTCCGCCTGCGAGCATTGCGGTATCGAGAAAGCGCCGGCGCTGTCTGTGCGCCTCCGCAACCTTCTTTGCCGATTCTTTCAGTCGTCTGCCGCTGAAGCGCTTGCCTGTGTGCCTGCCGATAGTCTCAGCGAGTGTGACAAGCTGCCGTGTGTAATACCTGAGCGAGTTTTCGCTTTGGTCTGCCGGAGGTACGTCGATAGCCGCGACCTTTCTGCCGCTCGAGCGGAGAATCGAAATTAGCTTGCGCCTGCTGTCGGACGACACTGCCGTTACTATCAACGCGTTTTTGGTAAGGTCAAACTCCGGATTGATCAGCCAACCGATCGACGAGCGGCTGAACGGGTCGGTATCGCGCGGAGTAAGCTCGTCAGCCCAGTGAGCTGTCTCGAGACTTCCGCCGAGCACGTAAAACGGACGGTCGCATACCGCGTGGATGATTTCCGCCGGAATATCGTCGCCGAGCACGATAACCTGCGGATCTCTGCTGCTGAGATAATCCCTGTTGAATCTCGCGCAAGCCGCTGAGCAAAACCAGTTTAGCTCGTTCAGTGATGGGTTTTCGTTCTGTATTCTTTTTATCGTTTCATTCGCTTCATTAAAAAATGAATTATGCTCCGTATGTTTCATAATATTCCACCGTCGCGCTCTCTGCTTTTGCGCGTCCTTTCATACATCTCGGGTTAACAAGCAGGCAGTTGTGACGGCATCCGCCGCAGCTCATGTTGCGCAAAAACTGCTCGAGGGTCGGCACGTCGCCGCTTGTGTCGTTCTGCTCAAATACATATTCATTCTCGTCGTTGCTCTCGGGAGAATAGTCGTTAGTGATGATCTCCTCCGTCGCGTACTGCTCGGTAACGGCTTCAGTGGGCTGCTGCGTCGTTTCAGGCTCAACGGGAACCGTCGTTACCGGCTGCGTGACCGCGTAGGTCGTGGGACTCTGGGTTGTAGGCTGAACGGTCGCGGGCTGAGTTGAAGGCTGAGTGGTCTGCGCCGCAGTTGCAGACGGGCTTGTCGCAAGCTCAACCGCACCGCTTGGGTTGTTTATCATTGTAAACGGCAATCGAATCAGCGCGTATGTGAAGCAAACGCCGACTGTAGCTGCCGAAAATCTCTTTATGATTTTTGTTCTCATATGAGTCACCTCCTATGTTTTGACTATATAATACACGCGCTACCTAATACGAACTTAAAATAAAAATTAAAGTTTTTAATTTTTTTGAAAAATCCGCCGCTTTGTTAGTAAGTTGTTATGGTCGGTCTGATATACTGTAGTCACAACATAAGAAAACACAAAATCTACAAGCCAATATATAGAAAGGGTGATATGATGCGTAGATTCGAGGTTTTAAGAGCTCAGGAAGCATGGCAGAAGGCAGGCGCTTACTTCGTCAGGGTTCAGGGTATGGACAGAAAATACCATATCTCCCTGCGCGAGGAGTTCGACGAGCACGACGGCGACGGCTGCAGATACATTGTTCTGACCGAATACGGTTTTCCCGTCGCCACGTGCAGATTTTATGAGCTTGACGAACAGACCGTGCTTATCGGACGCGTTGTAGTACTTCCCGAATACCGCGGAATGGAGCTTGGCAGAATGGTTATTACCGAAGCCGAGAAGTGGATAGTCGAGCTTGGTTACACCGACATCTGCCTTGACAGCCGCACCGTTGCAATAGGCTTCTACGAAAAGCTCGGCTACTCGCTTGTTGACAACAAAACAATTCTGAGCTGGAAATTTGATTGCAAAAGAATGCACAAGGAGTTGAGCCGCAATATGAGCTTGTCTGCTGTGCATGCCTGAACAACAATTACAGATAATTTCCTCTCTTCACATATATACCTCCTGTTTTTTTCTGCCACAGGAGGTTTTTATTTTGCCTTTTACAGTAATACTGCGCGGTGAAGGAAAAAATTTGTCAAATTTGCACTCTGTGACTAGTGACATTATACGTTTTTCGTGATATAATTGTATAAATATCGGTTAATTCCAATAGCGCCTGCGAACCGCTTCGGCGAATAAACGGGATTGATACCGGCAAAAATCAGCATTATTTATATAAAAAACAATAAAGGGTGGAGTAAATGGCAAAACAAATCAAACGCATTGTTTCAGCGGCGGCGGCGATTTCTCTCGCGGCTACCGCAAGCCTGACAGTTTCCGCAAAAGCTCAGTCCGCTTCGAATGTTGACGAGATCGTCTCGGCTTTACACAACAGCGACCTGCAGTATTTTAATCAGGAGACCATGACAAGCTATCTCGATTACAACCGCACGAAAGACGCGGTCAGTCCCGACAAAGACCATACAATCGACAGCTCGTCGCTTCCGTCTAAGGTCGATTTGAGAAACGTTGACGGCAAGTGCTACGTAAGCCCGGTAAAGCTGCAGGATCCGTGGCCTACCTGCTGGAGCTTCGCCGCGATCGCCGCGGCGGAAACAAGCATTGCTTACGCTCTCAATCACGACTACAACGACAAGAACGCTGAGGACGCTTATATGTTCGAACTCTCGGAGAGGCACCTCGCATGGTTCATGTACAACGCGCTTCCCGAGAACAACAAGCTTTTCCCCTCTCAGGCAGGCGAAGGCTTGTATTCTATGAACGACATCTCACTGCTCGACAACCAGCAAAAAAGTGCCGAGGTTTTCGGAACAGGCGGCTTTATGGCTCCCACAACCACGCTGTTCTCGTCAAGAATCGGTCCCGTCCTCGAAACAGAAGCTCCGTATGAAGGCAAGGACGCCAAGCTTTACGGAAAGATGATTTCTATTTACTCGCTGAACGTCAAAAGCGACGGTATTACCGACAATTTGTCGATGCGCGGCTTGGTTGTGAACGCTCCGATGACCGACGAGCAGTTCAACGAAAAAATAGCCCTGCTCGAAGGCGAAGGCTATGTATACGTAACGATGGAGCAGCTGCAGGTTCTTATGACTACCGGAGACCCTGCATATGCAGACAAAACGATTATCATCAGCATGTCGCAGCTCGGCAACGGCGACTGGACGGTGGACGAGAGCTTACGTTTTTCTAAGGCTTATGACCTTGTCGAGAGCAATATTCTCGCTAATCCTGCTCAGACCGGTGAGAACGGCGAATACCTTTACGACGCCAACGCAACCGCGATGATCAAAAACGAGATCGTCAACGGCAAGGGCGTGACAATCGGCTTAAAGGCAGATCAGGCTAACCCCGGGGACGTTCTCACGGGCGACTCGTTCATCAACTTTATCGACGAAAACGGTCAGCGCACAACGGACATGGAAAACGCGAAAATCTGGGCGCAGTACACCTACGACAAAAGCTACGATCCCGAGAATCCCGAAGCCGTCAACCGCAAGGTGTACGATATGAACCACGCGGTGTGCATTGTCGGCTACGACGACAACTTCTCCAAGGAATACTTCAACGACCCCAAAGGCACGCTAAAGGGCAACGGCGCATGGCTTGCAAAAAACAGCTGGGGCAGCGCGGATAACGATAATCCCTCATTCAGATAATACTGGGGCAACGGCGGCGACGGCTACTTCTGGATCTCTTACTACGACCAGAGCCTCGGCATTCCCGAAAGCTTCAGCTTTGCCGTCAACACCGAAGAATCGGTTGCGACCAACATAGATATGTATGATTTCATGCCCGTAGTCAACCGCGACAGGGTTCAGTTTGACAACGACGTGTACATGGCAAACGTATTTACCGCCAAAAACAACTGCACGGTTAGATACATCGGCATCGAAACCGTCGACGCGGACACAAAGGTTGAATACAGCGTTTACATCCTCAACGACGGCGCGGCATCGCCCACCGACGGTCACTGCGCCGCAACCGCAGAGATTACCTTTGACAACGCCGGCTACCACAAGGTCGACCTCGGAAGATCGCTGCCTATGACCGGCGGATGCAAATACTCGATTATCGCCAAAGCTGTGAACGGAGACAAAACCTCAGTATTCTTCAACCACTCCGAAACTCAGGAGGGCTTCGTAAAGTATTACGAGTCGAGAAAAGACCGCTGGGCAGACAACGGCGGCACAGGCTCATTTAAGCCCGATATGTACTACAGCAAGGGCGTTATCAACTCAGGCGAGAGCTTTGTCGGCTGCGGCAGCGCAGACAATATGCAGTGGGCTGACATGGCTGACGTTACAACGCGGCTAAAAGCCCTTAACGAAGCCGACGGAACCGATTACTTTACCTACGACAACTTCCCCATCAGAAGCTATCCCGAAACCGAGTTGTTCTCGGCGGCAAACGTTCTGACCGAGCCTAAGGATACATACGCCGCAGGCAACGTTATCAAGGGAAAGCTTGCTATTACAAACAACACCGAATACGACTTTAACGAAGCCGCCGAAATTGAGCTTGTGCTTACAATCGGCGCGTCCGGCAAGGAAACCTCAACGGCAAAGGTCAAGGGACTCAAAGCCGGACAGACCCTCACCTTCGACTACGACTACACGGTAACTCAGCCCGATATTACCGCCGGCAACGTAGTAAGCACGCTTAAAATCAAGGTCAACGGCGAGGATTACGACTACAATCCCGTATTCGGAGACACTCTCAGCTTTACCGTAAAAACGACTTACTCCTATGTGTGCGGCGACGCTGACGGCGACGGAAAAATCACCATAAACGATGTTACCGCCATTCAGAAAAATCTCGCTCAGGTGCCTCAGGACTACTTCAACAAAAAAGCCGCCGACATCGACGGAAAGGGCTTGGATATTACCGACGCTACAAGCATTCAGCGCTATCTGGCTGATTACGGCGATTCAAACAACATCGGTAAAACAATTTTCAAAGACAAATACGAGCTGCCGTTTATCCCTGCCTGACAAAATAATAATAAAGAAAGTGTACTGAAATGATATCATTATTAATTTTCTTTGCCGTATTGCTTGTTGGATTTATCGTTTACGGCAGAGTTACGGAAAAGATTTTTTCACCCGACGACCGCAAAACTCCCGCTATAGCGATTAACGACGGAGTTGACTGCGTGCCGATGAAAACATGGAAAGCGTTTCTTGTACAGCTCCTCAACATTGCCGGTACAGGCCCTATTTTCGGCGCGTTAATGGGTGCGGTATTCGGTCCTGTCGTTTTTCTCTGGATCGTGTTCGGCTCGATCCTAGGCGGCGCGGTTCACGACTACATGAGCGGCATGATAAGCTCCCGCCACAAAGGCGCGTCAATTGCCGAGCTTTCCGGCACCTATCTCGGAAAAGCTGCAAAATGGATTATGCGCGTATTCTCGGTGGTGCTGCTGGTGCTTTGCGGCACTGTGTTCGTTACAAGCCCTGCAGGTCTGCTGGACAAGCTGACTCCCGACTGGATGAACGGCACCTTCTGGTCTGTCGTAATTCTTGTATACTACCTTCTCGCAACCCTCTTGCCCATTGATAAGCTTATCGGCAAGCTGTATCCGATCTTCGGCGTGCTGCTGATTGTTATGGCGGCAGCGGTTATCGGCGGCATCATCTTCTCCGGCGGCAAGTACACAATTCCGGAAATCTCGCTTGAAAACCTGCATCCGGACGGCACTCCCATCTGGCCGTATATGTTCATTACTGTGGCTTGCGGCGCTGTTTCGGGCTTTCACGCAACTCAGTCGCCGATGATTGCAAAGTGCATAAAGACCGAAAAAGTCGGCAGAAAAATCTTTTACGGCGCTATGATCAGCGAATCCGTGATCGCCCTCGTCTGGGCAGCGGCAGGCGTTGCGTTTTACGGCACAACACAGCTGCTCAACGAAGCCCTTGCCGGCGGCGCGTCGAACGTGGTATACGAGATCTCAACCGGAGTTCTCGGAGTATTCGGCGGCGTACTTGCTGTTGCAGGCGTTGTTGTCTGCCCGATCACCTCCGGCGACACCGCGTTCAGAAGCGCAAGACTTATTCTCGCGGAGACCTTCCATCTGGAGCAAAAGAAGATCAAAAACCGCTTATTGATCACGGTTCCGCTGCTTGTAACAGGCGGTCTGCTGACATGGTTCGCAATCGCCAACGCAAACGGCTTCCAGATCATCTGGCGTTATTTCTCGTGGAGCAACCAGACGCTCGCGATGATCGCGCTGTGGGTAGCGACAGCGTATCTGCTGAAAAAAGGTAAATACCGCTTCGGCTCTCTGCTGACGGCATTTCCGGCAGCGTTTATGTCAGCCGTAAGCCTGACCTACATCATGATGGCTTCGGAGGGATTCAGGCTTGGACAGACAGTTTCGTACATCTCGGGAGCAATTTTCGCGATTACTCTGTTTGTTATTTATCTGGTATTTTTGATCCGCTCGCAAAGAAAGAATAAAAATTAAAATTCAAAACCGGCGGCAGATATGCTCTGACCGCCGGCTTTCATTTTAAAAGCAGCTTAACGCGTTTTATATTTTATATATGAAGCAAGCTCGCTCATTTTTTGATACTGACTTCGGTTTGTTGCAATAAAGAGGTTATACTTCTCGCCCGGAACGGTAAACTCATGCGTAAAGTAGCTGTCTATCTCGCCCTCGTGCGAAATCGAACCGTCTGAGCCGACTATGAATCCGTAGCCGTAGTGAAGTGACGAATCGGGTGAATAGTCGGTTGTCATTTCATCGAGAATTTCCTTGCTCAAAACAGTATGCTCGCGCAGAGAGGTCATCCACTTATCCATATCCGCTGCGGTAGAAATAATTCCTCCGTCGCCGAACGCGATGCCTTTGGTTTTGATTTCGGAAGGCTCTCCGTCGTAAGCCTGCGGAACAAGCCTCGCCGAACCCGAAAGCTCCTCAGCTACGCCCGTATCGTTCATTTCAAGAGGCAACAGCAGCTTCTCTTTGAGATACTCAGAAAAGCTTTTCTGCGACGCCTTCTCTACGATCTCGGCAAGCAAAAAGTAGTTTGAATTCGAGTAAGCTGCGCTGCTGTCGGGCTGAAAATCCAATTCCTTTGAAAAAATCCAATTTCGCGTCGCGCTGCGGTTCTCTTCCTCGGTCGCGTCTTCGGCAAAATTATACCGCTTGAAATACTCGTCCTCAGCGTCTGCGCCGTTCACATAGTCCCTCACGCCGGAACGCATTGTCAGCAGGTTCTTGACGGTTATCTCAGAGCCGTACGTATAATCGGGAAACCACTTGTCGATCGTATCGTCTACGCTGAGCTTGCCGTCCTCCTTCAAAAGCATTATGCACGCTGCGGTGAACTGCTTTGAAACCGAACCGATTGCAAATTGGCTGTCGGCGGAAATTTCCTCGCTGCCGTCGCGCGTAACAGTACCGTTAGCCGCTTCGTAAACCTCGCCGTCCTTGCTGAGACGTGCTACTCCGTAAAACTTTAGCTTCTTCATCTCTTCTTTCAAAAGAGCCTGAACGTCAGCGGTGGCCGCTGAATCTGCGGAGTCATTCGCTTTGCACGCGGTTAAGGAAAACAGAAGCGAAACGACAATCAACATAGAAATCAGCGAAGCCGCTTTGATTTTCATAAGCAATCCCCTCTCCCTTTTGTTATAATAATACCAGATAAAAAGGCGATTGTCTACAGATTAAAAAAAATATCGGGCTGCAGTGCAATACACTTATAGAATGCGCGGCAGGGAATATTTAGAGGGTTCCTTATATATTTGCATCAAAAAATGAATTCTACGCTTATTCAGTCTGCCTGACAGCCATTGATTTATTTAGCACATCAGTACAAACCGCAGGCATTTTCTTTGTATGGTTTCGACAAATTAATATATATCGCAATCATTAGGTTGAATATTTTATATAATTATGCTAAAATAGTTTGGAATGAAATTTTCGGTAGGTGAGATAATGACTTTTGCTGATAAGCTGAATGAGTATATAAAAGCCTTTAACTGCTCACCTAAAAGGCTCGTCGCTCTCAGCGGGGTTTCTGCCGCGACTGTCAGCAGATACAGAGCCGGTACAAGAGAACCCTCTGCACGCAGCGAGATTTTTGACGGCATTGTAAACGGTCTTTTCCGCGCGGCAAAGGAAGCGCAGCAAACCGACGTTTCGGCGGAACAAATTCGTGCCGAGCTGCTTGCCGTTTTGCGCGACGACAGCGGATTATACGACCCGGGCTCTTTGCTGATCAGCCTTGATATGCTGATTACAAAGCTTCACCTCAACAGCGGAGAAATTGCCGCCTTTCTGGGTATGGATCAGTCGAGATTTTTCAGAATCCGAACCGGTCAGAGCAGACCTCCGGAAATTCACAGCTTTTGCAATCAAATAGGCAGATATATTTTCGAAAAGCTCGGCGACGACGCGTCGACCGATATTCTGGCGGACATCCTCGGCTGTACCTCGTCTGAGCTTTTGAACGAGGAAGCCGTTTGCCGCAGGATCACGTGGCTTTTGACCGGAGACGTTTTTTCACCGCGTTCATACGCCGAAAACTTTCTCCGCGAGCTTGACAGATTTGACGGCAAGGATTATATTTCAGCCTTTGACGAGTCTGAATTCAGCTTTTCAAATGAAGCGGAGAAAAAATTCTTTGCAGCCGTTGAGCACGCTGACAACAAGAAATCGGCTATCATCTGCACCGACCTGTATTCGGGCAGCACCGAGGACGACGACACGCTGAAAAGTCTTGAGCATATAATCGCTGTTTTGGTGCGCAAGGGAATCCACATTGACTTTGTGCTTAATTCCGACAACCCTATGGACGAGATTCTTCCCGGACTGAAAGCGCTTATGCCGGTTTTTATGTCGGGCAATATCTCGGCGTATTACCTGAAGGGCAGACGCGACGGAATATACCGCTACAGGCTGATTTCTCTCGGAAACGCAGCGCTCACCTGCGAAGCTGTTACCGGTCACTATGACACCGCGATCACACGCGTCGCCTCATCTGACGAAGAAATCCGTTTTTACCGTATGCGCGCTGAACAGATTCTGAGCATGGCATGTCCGCTTATTGAAATTCTCGACGACAGCAAATCAAGAATGTCGGTGCTGGCTTCGTGCTCAAAAAAACAGGGCACACGAATATTCGTGCTCTCTACTCCCCCGTTCTTTACGCTGAATAACCGGCTTCTGGACAAAATTCTTGAACGCAACGGAGTCGGAAACGAAGAAGCCGGCCGCATAAAGCAGTATCTTCACGACGAAAGAGTAAGAACGCTGCAGATTCTCAGGCACTCGCGTTTTATAATTAATTATCCCGATATTCCTCGCGAGAGCTACAGCAAAAAACCGGTTTTTCTCTCGGTTTCGGGTCTGTTCGTTAACCGCGAAATCCTCTGTACCTACGAAGAATATGCCGAGCACGTCAGACTGATGAGGAAATTTGAGGCTGAACATACCAATTTCAGCTGTGTCGCAGACAAGAACAGCCCGTTCAGAAACATTCAGATTTTTATGCACTCGGGTCAGTGGGTTATGCTCTCAAAAAACAAAACCCCGACCATACATCTATATATAAACCATTCTAAGCTTCGTCAGGCGCTTGAAAACATTCTTTCACCATACGGCGAGAATGTATGACGACCGAAAAATCAAAGCCGTTTTGCACACCGGCATTAAACGGCTTATTTTTTCACGGGTTTTTGTTTCCGTTTCCGTCACTGCATAATCGTTATCGGAAACGGCGAAATAGCATAATCTGCTTTCAGGCGTTTGCGAAAAAAATTTGCGAAAAATTTTTTCCGATTCGACAATTCCCGATTCACCGCCGGAAACGATATATTTGCCGGGACGCATCCGGTAAAAATATAATTAGAGGAGATTTATGAAATGAACATCAAAGCTGCTGTAGCCGAGCAAAAGGAAGGACGTATTTCGATTGAAAACGTCGAGCTCGGCGAGCCAAAAGAAGGCGAAGTACTTGTTAAAATCGCCGCCTGCGGTATCTGCCATACCGACGAGGTGGGACGACTCGGATTTTTCCCGCTCTCCTTCCCTGCCGTTTTCGGTCACGAGGGTGCAGGCACCGTCGTAAAGACGGGTCCCGGAGTTACGGATTTCAAGGAAGGCGACAAGGTCAGCTTTTCTTACAGCTACTGCGGTACCTGCGAGGCTTGCAAACGCGGAATGCCGTTTGGCTGCAATCACAACCGAAGGCTCAACTTTACCGGCACTAATTTTGACGGCACAAAGCGTATGACCTACAAAAACAGGGAGGTTTCGTCCTTCTTCGGTCAGAGCGCGTTTGCCACGCACGCGGTTGTGCACAAAAACAACCTCATCCATGTTGACGAGGATTTTCCGCTTTATCTCGCCGCTCCGATGGGCTGCGGAATCCAGACCGGCGCAGGTACTGTTCTGAACGTTCTCCGTCCTGCCGCCGATACCTCAATACTTATTACCGGCTGCGGCGCGGTTGGTCTTAGCGCGATTATGGCGGCCAAGCTCTCGCCTTGCAGCAAAATCATTGCCTGCGATATCAGCGACGAAAAGCTCGCTGTTGCCAAGGAATTCGGCGCGACCCACACAATAAACGCCTCAAAGGTCGATTCTGTTGCCGACGCCGTAAGAGAGATCACCGACGGTCTCGGCGCGCATTACGCGGCGGACTGCACCGGCAGCGGAGAATCGCTGAGAGTTTCGCTCAACTCCGTAAGATCTCTGGGAGTTTGCGCTGCTGTCGGAGCTGCTCAGAATATCACCTTCCAGGTTGAAGGCGAGCTGATGGGAGTGGCAAAAAGTCTTGTCGGGGTCGTTGAGGGTTACTCTATTCCGCAGATTTTTATTCCGCAGCTTATCAACTACTACAAGCAGGGTAAATTTCCGTTTGACCGCATGATAAAAACATACAAATTTGAGGAAATCAACAAGGCTTTTGAGGACGTTCACAAAGGTAAAACCGTAAAAGCCGTCCTTGTGATGGAGTAACGGAGGGAATACTTATGCGTAAAATATTCGGTGACTACGGAAAAGCAGGCTGGGTCGTAATCATTTACTGCTTCTTGCTCTTTTACTTATACATCGCGCTTATTAACGACGGCACTAACGTTCTCGCTTCTAGAGCGGCTGAAAATATCGGCTGTCAGCCTGCGGATATTTTGCAGGCTAACGGCTACGCCGGAATTATCGCGGTAATCGGCTACATCATTTCGGGACAGATCAACAACAAAATCGGTCCCCGCCTGACCTGCGGAATCCTGCTTATCATCAGCGGCGGCTCCTACATTGTCTGCGGCAACACAGGCAGTCTGATTGTTTACACCGTGTTTACAGCCATCTGCGCAGCCTGCCTGCTCTCTGCCGGATATGTTGCCGGCGGAACCCTGATTGCGCGCTGGTTCCCGAAGAAAAAAGGTCTGGTTATGGGTTACGTCACAATGGGTAACAACACTGCTTCGGCAACCTTCGTCGCTCTCTACACATGGCTCGTTATGGCAACCGGAAGCATCAAGACCGCGGTTATCCCGATCGGTATCGCGGCTGCCGTTCTCGGCATTATCGGCTGGATTTTTATGAGAAACAACCCCAAGGAACGCGGTCAGAATCCCGATAACGTCTCAGACGAGGTTTTCGCGGAGGAATACTGCACCGAGGAGGACGACGGCGGCTGGACGATCAAAAAGCTCCTAAAAACAAAGGAGGTCTGGATGGCGGCTATCTATACCGGACTTCTCCAGGTTTGCTCCATCGGCGTTATGTCGCAGCTCGTTACAAGAAACATTGAAACCTTCCACATGGAGGAAGGCAGCGCGATCATGATGATGACTATCCTTGCAATCCTCGCGCTTATTTTCTCGTGGATAATCGGATTGATCGACGACAAGCTCGGAACAAAAAGAACAATGCAGATTTTCTGCGCATGGTACGCGGTCGCGTTTGTGGTCAACGTTATAGCCGCCCAGCAACATCAGGAGAGCTTCCTGTTTTACTTCTCCATCTTTATGATCTCAATGGGTATCGGCGGCTCGGGCAACTTTACGGTTTCGCTGCCTGCGTCTATCTTCGGCCGCCACGGCTTTGACAAAATCAACTCCGTTCTCTTCCCGATTCAGGGCTTTGTTACCGCGTGGTGCTTCGTTATTGACGGCGCGATTCTGAAGCAGTTCGGAAATCTTGACCCGGCATATCTGCTCTTTGCAGGAATCTCTATTCTCGTTATGATCCTTGTTTCGTTTATTGACGAGCACAAGTTCAACAAGGATTACATCGCGGAAGAAAAGCATCACCGCCTTGAACAAAAGAAATAAGAGCATATGGAGGAATCAAAATGAAAGCATACGACAAGCTGTATATCAACGGTCAGTGGGTTGAAGGCTCCGGCAGAGAGATGGCTGACGTCGACCCGTATACCGGAAAAATACTTTTTACATACAAGGGTGCTGACAAAAGCGACATTGACGCGGCTTATGCTGCTGCAAAGGCCGCCCAGAAAAAATGGTGCAAAACTACCGTCGCGGAAAAGACCGATTTATTCGAAAAACTTCTCGGCGTTATGCGCGAGTATGCTCCCGCGATTGAAGAATGTCTTATGGAGGAAGGCGGTTCCACCGCGCCTAAACGAGGCTACGAGGCTGCCACCTGCGCTCAGATGGTGCGCTACTTTATGCAGTTCCCTTCCCGCGTTGAAGGAAAGCTGCAGCCGTCGGACGCGCCAGGTCAGATAAACCTCGTTATGCGCAAGCCGCGCGGCGTTATCACCGTTATCACCCCTTGGAACGTTCCTTGTCTGCTGACGCTCAAGTCCGTTCTCCCGGCGATCGCTTGCGGAAACGCGGTTGTATTAAAGCCGTCGTCGGACGCTCCGGCAAGCGCGCTTCTTCTTGCGGAAATCTTTGACAAAGCCGGAGTTCCTGCCGGTCTGTTCAACGTTGTTGCGGGCGGCGGCGCTGACATTGGCGACTACCTTGTCGGTCATCCCTCTTCCGAACTGGTGGCGTTTACCGGCTCGACCGAAATCGGCAAGCGAATCGCATCTATTGCCGGAGGTAGGATATGCGACGTATCGCTCGAGCTGGGAGGCAACAACGCCATGCTTATTCTCGAGGATGCGGATATTGAAGCAGCGGCAGACAAGGCTCTCTTTGGCGCGTACTTCCATCAGGGACAAATCTGCATGGGAGTGAACAGAATCGTCGCGGTAGGCAGCGCGTATCAAAAGTTCTGTGACGCCTTTGCCGCAAAGGTCAGGGCGCTCAAGGCAGGCGACCCCAAAGACCCGGAGGTATTTATCGGTCCTCTGATCAACGGCGCTCAGGTGAAAAAATTTGAGGACGCGGTCAAACAAACAGTCGCGGCAGGCGCAAAGGTTCTTGTTGAAGGCTCCACCGACGGCAACGTTATCTCGCCGTGGCTGCTTGCGGACGTTACGCGTGATATGTACTCTGCACGCAACGAGGTTTTCGGTCCGGTTTGCAGCATTATGCCTGCCTCAACCGAGGAAGAAGCGATTGATATCGTTAACGACACTGACTACGGCTTATCAAACAGCGTTATGAGCCGCGACCTGTTTCATGCGGCTGAGGTTGCCGCGTGCCTTGAAAGCGGAATGGTTCACATCAACGACCAGACGATCGGAGAGGAATTTCACGTTATGTTCGGCGGCGAAAAACAAAGCGGACTCGGCAGGTTCAACGGAAACTGGGTTCTCGAAAAATTCACTACCGAGCAATGGATTTCCATCGTCAAATAAGGCATTGCTCCGGTTAGCCTGAAAAAAATCCGGCCTTTGGCAAAACGGTAAAACGTTTGCCGGAGGTCGGCTTTTAGTTTAAATACTTAAATGAGCTTTAGTTGAAAGTGTTTTGCTGCTTGCAAATCGCGAATTTTACCAAAACAAGAACAAATTTTACCACATTGTTGAAATATTAATATATCTATGGTATAATTCAGATAAGAAATTACAATAAGGAGGTTGTATTTATGAAGCATTGGCTCAAAAAATCTATTTCGGCGTTATTGGCTGCGCTTTTGCCGCTCACCTCCTTGTCGGTTATTTCGGCAGGCGCTGTTCAACCCGGAAACGATTTGGATACATGGTACGACTTTGAGTACGCCTGCTCGTCTGTCGACAACACGATTCGTCTGTACCGTTATTACGGCAGCGAAAAGGAGCTTGTCATTCCCGAGAAGATAGACGGTTACACCGTGATCGGAATTGACACCTCGTTCAAATCAAACAAGACCATAGAACGCCTTACTCTGCCCGACACGATCACCTATCTGAGCGAGAACGCGTTCAGAAACTGCGATAATCTCGTCAGCGTTAATATCCCCAAAAGCGTAACTGCCATCCCGGAAAGGGCGTTTGATAACTGCGGCAAGCTTGAGAGTATCGTTATTCCGGACGGCGTGACTTCGATCGGTGATTTCGCCTTTGAAAACTGTTTCTCGGCAACCTTCTCTCTCCCCGCCGGTCTGAAAAGCATCGGTAAAAGTGCGTTTGACGACTGCAGCTCGCTGCTTTCGGCTGAGATACCCGATACAGTTGAAACAATCGGATTAGGCGCGTTCTCCGGCTGCCGCGGACTTGAAACCGCAAAGCTGCCTGACGGCATTACCGAAATCCCGTCGGAAATGTTCAGAAAATGCTCCTCGCTAAAAACCGTCGATATTCCCGACAGCGTTCAGACAATCGGCGAACGCGCGTTTATGTCGTGCCACTCACTGGAGAGCGTAACCGTTCCCGAGGGAGTGACCGCTATACCGACAGAGGCGTTCTTTGAGTGCAAATCCATGACAAGCCTTACTCTGCCTGAAACTCTCACAACTATAGGCACGAGAGCGTTCACTAACAGCTCGGCGCTTGAAAGCGTTGATATTCCGGACTCCGTTTCAACAATAGAATTCGGCGCACTCGGCAACTTGACCGCACTTAAAAATATTGCTCTTCCAAATAGCCTTAAAGTTATCAGCGGCAATCTTCTCTCCGGCTGCAAATCGCTGCAGAGCGTTACGATTCCCGACGGCGTAACGGAAATCGAAAAGAACGCATTTTTGAACGACGCCGCCCTGACTTCGGTAAAAATTCCGACGTCTGTAACCAAAATCAACGAGTACGCGCTTGGCTACAGCTACAATACCAAGTACCTGAAAACTCCCAACTTTACCGTAAAAGGTTGGGGCGACGGAGAAGCGAAGCGGTACGCTGACGAAAACGGTTTCAGATACCTTGACCTGCTTACCGAACCCGACGAGGATATTCCGCCGCTTCCCGACGACCCAAACAACGGTATTACCGGCGAATGCACGTGGACGCTCAACGGAACCGAGCTTACAATCAGCGGAAACGGTTCAACGGGCTTCTACGGCTTCTACGACACCCTACCGTGGGGCACCGAGATCACGAAGGTCACTGTGGAAAACGGTGTGACGGAAATCGGCTCGGGCGCTTTTATCAAGTGCGAACAGCTTGAGGAAGCCATCATTCCCGACTCCGTTAAAATCATCGGCAGTCAGGCGTTTGCCAGCTGCAAAAAGCTCTCAAAGCTAACGCTTGGCAGCGGCTTGGAGACCATTGGAAACAGCGCGTTTTCACTCTGCACCTCGCTTGAGGAAATTGACCTCGGTTCAATTCAGAGAATAGGCAGCAGCGCATTTATGGGCTGCACAAAGCTCGTCTCCGTCACCATTCCGAAAGCCACAAATTCAATTCAAAAAGACGCGTTTGTCGGCTGCGGCAATCTGACCATCTACGGCTATGTAAACACTACGGCTCAAAAATACGCTGACAACAACGATGATCTCGCCTTTGTTCCTCTCAACGCAAAAGGCGCGCCTGTTGAAATAAACGACGTAAACGCCGACGGCGACGTTAATATCTCCGACGCCACGGAGCTGCAAAGGCATATTGCTGAGATTTCGGCGGTTGATCCGGCAATTCTCAGCCGCGCGATCAAGGAGTACAGCGGAACTGCGACAATCGACGACGTTACAAATATCCAGAAGAAGCTCGCCGAATAAAAAACAAATCACGAAAGGAATTTTATTATGACACAACTTGAATATATCGACCTGCGCGAACGTCCCGAAATCAAGGACTCAGCCGCGGAATGGTTCCACTCAAAATGGGGTGTGCCGAAGGAAGCCTATCTCGAATGTATGAAGGATTACCTCAGCGGCAACACCGAGCTGGGATGGTACCTCTGTCTTGACGGCGGCAAAATCGTAGGCGGAATGGGCGTTATCGAGAATGATTTCCACGAGAGAAAGGATTTGTCTCCGAACGTCTGCGCCGTTTATACCGAGGAAGAATACCGCGGTCAGGGTATCGCCGGAAAGCTTCTGAATATCGTTGTTGACGATATGAAGTCAAAGGGTATCTCGCCGATTTATCTTATTACCGACCACACAGGCTTTTATGAGCGCTACGGCTGGGAGTTCCTCTGCATGGTTCAGGGCAGCGATCCCGAGCCTTCGAGAATGTATATCCACAGATAAAAAATCACCTCCGAGGCGTTTGTTTGCTTCGGAGGTGATTAATATTTTTACTTCATAAGCGCGTTCAGCTCCGCGTCGGTTTTGCCTTGCAGCTCTCCCTCGTCGTAAAGCCTGATTGTCACGCAGGCGACAGGCTTCAGGCTTTTGGTGATAACCAAATCAAAATATCCGGACTTCCATGATTCGGAGTTTACATAAAGCGAACCCCACGAATCACCGCTTTCCTCAGGCTTTTGCAAAATCACAAACGGCACCGCGTTAGACACCGACTGAACATACGATTCGGTATATTCGGACGGATCCTTGTGTTCTAAAACAAGCACTGAAAGGCCTTCTGCCTCGGTTGTTTCGGGAGTGATTTCTATCCATTCGTTCAGCTCAAAAGCTGATCGGATGTTATCGCTGCCTGTCTCTCTGCCGTTCAACTCGTCCGAACCGGCTGCATTCCCCGATAAGCTCAAGCCCGTAATTACAGGTGTTTCGCCGTCGCTTAACTGACGCAGCTTGCCCGGCTCAACATCAGCGGCTGCCTGATTATCCGAGGATGCTGACTGCGTGGCGCCTTCTGTACTCTCTGTCTCAGCGGCGGAAGTCGACTGTTGTGCGGAAGTTGGCTGTACGGCTGTGGTCTGTACGGCTGCCGAAGTCTGTTCAGAGTTTTCGGACGCGTTCTTCGTTCCTCCGCAGGCAGAAAGCGACGCTGCAAGCACAAAGGCTGTAACAGCGCAAATTAGTTTTTTGGAAATCATATTATACCCTCCGTTTATTTTTTTCGATTAATTGTTTCAGAATTTCAGGCGCGGCTGTCTGGAACCACACTGTATAAGCTTCCGGATTTGTCCGCAAATCCTCCGCAAGCTCTTCAAAGGCTATCCACTTGACCTCCTCGGCTTCGTCGGGATTGATCGCATAGTCTCCGCTGTAATCCGTAAGAAAAACGTGGTCGAATTCATATTCAATCAGCCCGTCGTCAAAAACGTGGCGGTACACAAAGCTGAAGCACTCGCGCACAGGGGAAGAAAAGCCAAGCTCTTCAATCATCCGTCTCGGTACCGCGTCTGCAAGCGATTCGCCTTCTCTCGGGTGAGAACAACAGGCGTTTGTCCACAAGCCGCCGGAGTGGTATTTGCTGCGGCTGCGCTTCTGAATAAGCATCCGCCCATCGTGAACCACAAAAACCGAGAAGGCTCTGTGAAGCAATCCCTTTGCATGGGCGTTCGCCTTGTCTGTGTGTCCTGTTTCGTTGTCAAAAATATCGACTAAGATAATCTCGTCGTTCATATTTTGAAACCCTCCGATTTTAGTCAGATTATCGGTTTATTGTAGAAATTATATCATGAAATCTGCGCAGTTTCAACATTTAAACTGTTTTTTACCAAATATCCCGAAAAGTCAGTACAAAATACTCAAATTGCTATTGACTGCCTACCCCGGTAACGTGATATACTATAAGGTGAGATAACATAGAATTGAGGTAATGAAGATGACAAGGCTGAAAAACAATCTTTTAGCTATGCTCTACACAGTGCTGCTTGGCGCTATCACCGGAGCAATCGTCTGGTCGTTCTTAAAGTTGATGAACCTCGGCATTACGTTTTTGTGGGATTACCTCCCGGGAAAGTTGAATTTTCCGTTTTACACCCTTGCGGTTTGCCTTGCCGGCTCGCTTCTGATTGGTCTTTACAAGAGCAAAACAGGTGACTTTCCCGAGGATTTGAGCGCGGTTATGGGCAAGCTCAAAAAAAGCGGTAAATACCCCTACCACAATATTTTTATAATACTCGGCGCTGCGCTGTTTCCGCTGCTGATCGGCGCTTCGGTCGGTCCCGAGGCAGGTCTTACAGGCGTTATTGCAGGTCTGTGCTGCTGGGTCGGCGACAAACTCAAGCGTTACCGGAAGGAAACCGAGGAGCTTGCAAAAATCGGTGCGAGCGCTACTCTGGCAACGATCTTCCGTTCACCGATGTTCGGCTTTATAGAGCCTCTCGAGGGCGAAGCTGACGTAAAGCTGCCTAAAGTATCCAAAGCCGTGCTCTACATACTCGCTATACTCAGCTCATTCGGCATTTTCATTCTTCTTAACAAGCTTACCGGCGGCAAAACCGGATTTCCTGCTGTCGAATACGGCGGAGTGGAGTTGACAGCGTACCTCTGGGCTGTTGCGCTTACTTTCGTCGGAGTTGCGATGGGCTTGATATTTATGGCGTTTGAAAGGCTGTCTCACTTTTTGCTCGGATTGGTCAAAAACGTGGTAGTGCGCTGCGTAATCGGCGGTCTGGCTTTAGGCGCAATCGGAACGATGCTTCCGCTGACCATGTTCTCCGGCGAGCACCAGATAGAAAATATTTTGGACGAAGGAACGGCAATCGGCGTGTTCACTCTGCTGCTGATTGCTGTGGCAAAGCTCTTTTTAACGAACGTCTGCATCGCTTCGGGATTAAAGGGCGGTCACTTCTTCCCTGTTATTTTCTCGGGAATTGCCGCTGGTTTTGCGCTCTCTGTCATCATCGGAATAGATTCGGGCTTCTGCATGGCTGTTGTGACGGCGGCGCTGCTCGGCAATCTGCTGAAAAAACCGGTAGCCGTTACTCTGTTGCTGCTGATTTTGTTCCCGTGGCAGCTTGTGCCGATTATGCTTGGCGCGGCGGCGCTTGGCAGCTTTATCGATATTCCTAAGCTGTTCTCAAAAAATAAAGAAACCGAATGAAAAATTGCCGGATAAAACAAGCCTTGCGCCTGTCTTGTCCGGTATTTATTTTCGTTTATAGAATTATTTGATCTTGTTTCTTTGTCAGAATCGGACAGTCAGGGTCCGGGAGTTCGTACCGTCCGGTTCGGGCGAACGCGATACATTTGGCTCCTCCGGCACAAAGCTGAGCATATTCGCACTTCGTGCATTCCGAGGGAACCGCTGCGTTTCTCACGCTGAGAATTTCCGGACTCTCCGTGTAAATTGACAGCAGGTCGCTTTCGCGGACGTTGCCTGCAACAACCGGTAAACGGCGGCATGCCATAACAGTGCCGTCAGCCAAAACGGTCAGAAGCCGCTTGCCTGCCATACATTTGTATATATGCTTTTCGCGGCACGGCAAAAATTGCAGCGCACGCGCGCACGAAACCATGCCCTTACTGTTCAACCTCGCCGCGCGCTTACTCAAACGGGCAAAATCTACCGCTGAGAGCGAAAGCTGTTCTTTGTCCTCCAAACTTGGAATTACCACTCGGTCGTACCACAGCTTGTTCACGCCGATATCGCGGCAAAAACGTGCAAGCTTTGGCAGCTCGTTCAGATTACTTCTCTGAGCGGTAAAAGAAACCGTCACAAAAATATTGTTCCTGCACAGCAAGCGTATTCCCTCAACCGCGCGCGCAAAACTGCCCTTTCCGCGGATTGCATCATGAACCTTTTCGGTGCCGTCAAGACTCACCTGAACATAATCCACGCCGCACGCCTTTAACCTTGCAGCCTCGCGCTTGCCTATAAGCGTGCCGTTGGTGAGTACGGCAGCCGTCATTCCGCGACTCCGAGCCTCAGAGAGAAGCCAAAACAAATCCGGATGCGTCAACGGCTCGCCGCCCGTTATATTGAGATAGCCGTGCATATTCAGCGCATTCAGAAGCGACCCGTATTGGTCAAGAATCTCACTGAGGGAATCACGCGACTCAAACGCAGAGTAATCGTCCTGATAGCAATGGGTACAGCGTAAATTGCAGGGGTGCGTTATATGCCATTGAAGTGTAAACCAACCGTCAGTCTTTTTATCCATCGAATGCCGTCTCCGTAAATCATTATTACCTTTATGTTATCATGCTTATGTCGGAATAGCAAGTAAAATCGGCAAAGCATACAATAATATATCATCCGCATTATTGACAAAACTCAATATCGGTAGTACACTTTGGTTATAAAACGGTACGTTAACCACGGTCAGACTAAAAAAGCGACTGTGAAAAAAATAACTTTATGAAAAAGGAGGAAAAGGATGGACAATATGATTGGCTGCTGCGGTCTGGACTGCAAAAAATGCGGCGCTTACATTGCTACCGTCAACAACGACGACGAGATGAGAGTTAAGACCGCTAAGCTGTGGAGTGAATGGAACAACACAGATATCCCGCCCGAGGCAATTAACTGCATGGGGTGCCGTTCCGACGGAGTTAAGGCGTATTACTGCGAAAATCTCTGCGAAATCCGCAAATGCGCCCTCGCAAAGGGCTTTGAAACCTGCGGAGAGTGCGCCGGGTGGGAAACCTGCAAAACCGTTAAGGCTATTCACGACAACAGCGACGACGCGGTTGAAACACTGAAAGAGATACAACAATGAAAACCTAGATCCGGGCTGCTGAACATTGAAACCGCCGTAGCCGTCAGAGCCTTTATCGTAAACACAATCGGTGCTGGCGGCGCGGCACAGGACTTTTGCTCCGAGAGCAAAATTTAATACATTATTAGCTGAAAAAACAGCCATACCGCATGAGCTTGCAGTATGGCTGTTGATTTTTGATTAT
This sequence comes from uncultured Ruminococcus sp., assembly GCA_902765625.1. GTDB lineage: Bacteria > Bacillota > Clostridia > Oscillospirales > Acutalibacteraceae > Ruminococcoides. The sequence goes on from CACXAO010000002.1 coordinate 65,327, forward strand.
TCTTCGTCTTCTTTTTTGATGTAGAAAGGCTCGATGCCCTTAACGGCGTTTCTAGCAAACTCCATTGAGAACGGCATCATAGAAAGCTGGATCTCATCATCAAGGAAAGGCTTTGCAACCTCGGAAATGCTCTCGAATACCTCTTGAGTGTTGCCGATAAAGTCTACTACGATGAAGTAGCTGAGCTGACCGTCCTGCTCGATCATGCGCAGGAATGCGGCGTTTACACCCGGCTCGGTACTGAAATGGTTAATCAGCGCAGCCATCATATCAATGGGATACTCCTTTGGCTCGCCGAGCTTAATCTGAGCGCCGTTTTTGAGGGTGTTGTTCTCCATTTTCATGTAATCGCGCTGCTGCTTGATTGAGATGACCATGTTTTTCGGGAAGGTTACGCTCTTGCCGAAGGGATTTACCACAAAACCGAGAACTCCCGATTTTGGATCCATGACCATGTGGGCAATGCTGTCGAAATCGGTAACGACCTTCTGCGCTTCCTCGTTGCCCTTCCATCTGTAAAGCTCCTCGATGTCGGTGAATACTCCGAAAAACTTCTCTTTTCTGTTGTTTTCGAGCAGGCGGAACTGAACCTGAGTCTGGTTATTCATAATGGTTTTTCCGTTTGTGGTACGCGCGCTCGGAATCTGAGTTACTCGCGCCGGCAGAATAAACTTCGCCTCGATTACCTTATTTATCATATTGTCGATATTTTCTTTGCTGCCCTCAGCCTGCATAGCCTCGATTGCTTCCTTTAACTCGGGGTTGGTTATTTCCTCCGCGGGAACCTTGCTTCCCTCTACCTTCATCTCACTCATGTGTTAATCCTCCTTAACGGTGTATGTTTTGTCGGCCTCTACCTTGAGACCCTTGCCTGCGGGATACTGCACGCTGTCGGTGTAGCTGCCGTCGTTGAAAATAATCAGCGGACTGTTCCAATCCCGTTCGATAGTATAGCTGTATTTGCCGTCATCCTCTTTTGTCATGGGCTTTCCGGGCCATACCTTGTTTTCGTTTTCATCAGAATCGTAGATATAGGCGTTTATCTCGTCACCCCAGCTGTCGGGCTTTTCAAAATAAACCTTTGTGCCCTTCTCGATCTTATACTGCTCGCGGAACGTGATCTCGATGCGCTCATAGGTGGGCAATCCCTGCTCGTTCTCCGCAGAAAGCTCAATCACGGCTACCTCTCCCTCAGAGGGCTTGTCAACGGTCAGCTTGTCGCCGTCCTTAAACGACTTGCTGTCGCCGTTATAGGTGTAGGTGCCTGTTTCGGCGTTTTCGAGCGTCAGGGTAAGCTCGGTGCTTTCGCCGCTGACAACAAACGAGGTGTCCTTTGCAACGCCGGTATTTGCGCAGGGCGCGTATTCCGTGTAGCCCTCGTTGTAGAGAACAACTACGGAGTTTTCGGGAAGCTTGCTTTCACAGGTGAGCTTGCCGCCCTTGACGGTATATTCGGTCTTGTCGTCTACGCGGTCGGTATAGGTGCCGTCGGCGAGGTTTGTATCGTAATTTACCTCAGCTTCTCCGCTTGTATTGACAAGCACAACACCCTTCTTTCCGCGCTCGATCATGAGTACGGTGGAATCCAGCTTGGGATTGACGAGGTTCTCGTCCTCGCCCTTCATAGCGGTTCTGAAGAAGTTTACTGCCGAAACGCGCTTGTCCTTATACATATCGTCGCCCTGTGCGCCGATACGGTTCATGCCCCAGATGTTCTCCCATGAGCTCATATACGGGCGAGAGAAGAACAGCGGCGTGCCGTCCTTGCGAGAGGTGATGATAGCCCAGCCGAGAATAACATGGTCGTTATCGAGCGACTGCCAAGAGCTGTCGTTGATGTAGTTGTCGTGAGACTCAACCCATGTGACGATTTTTGTCGGGTCGGATTTGCCGATCCAGTAATCCGAAACCGAGGATGTGTCGATAAAGTTGCCCGAAACGGCGTTTCTGATTTTGCCGCCGTATGTACTCGAGGTTGTCCTGCCGATTGCGTCGATGTAAGCGTCAAGTCTGTCGTTGCCGCCCTGAAGAACCTCGCCGTAAATGAACATCTTATCTGCGTTGTCGACCTCGGTCACGGCGCGCTCCCAGAAGTTGTTCTCGAATCCGTCGTCCTCCTTGGGGTCGTCGGGCAGACCGATGTGCTTGGCGGTGTCGTAACGGAAGCCGTCGGCACCGCATGAGATGCAGTCGTTAATAAACTCAAGGAAATAGTCCTGGAAGGACGGACGTTCGGTATTGATATCAGGCAAGCCGCCCATTTTGGCGGTCGTGCACTCAAGTCTGTCGTCCCAGTTGTTGATGTCCTTGCTGTTGTTCTTGTGGAAAAGCGTCTCAAAGCTGCCGCCGCCCGCCTTTACGAGGTCTTCCGAAACCTTGTCGAGCTGAGGAGTGGTATGGTTGGCGATAACGTCTACCAGAACCTTTACTCCGTACTTATCTGCCTCCTGACACATTTCGGTAAACTCGTCGCGGGTTCCGAGCTGATAGTTTCCGATTTTGAAATCGGTCGGCTGATAGTGGTAGTACCACTTGCCGTCGCCGTACAGCTCCATGCCGCCGTCCTCGCCCTCGAGGCAGGCGTTTACAGGAGAGGTCTGCACAGCGGTGTAGCCGGCTGCGGCTATATCAGCCATCGATTTTTTGATCGTCTTGAAATCCCAGCTGAACGCCTGTAAAATCGCTCCGTCAGCCACGCTGTCTGCAAGCTTGAAGCTGCCGCTTTGTGCCTGCTGTTGTGTGCCGTTTTGTTGCGCTTCCTTTTGGCAGCCCACAAACGAAGCCGCCGTTCCTGCGAGAAGCATTGCCGCAAACGCGGACGCTATAATTCTTTTATGCAAAAATAATCACCATCTTTCTTGATATTATCAATACAATTAATAGTATACCATAAATAATGATAATTTGAAATAGTATTTTAGCATTTTTACACAAGAATTTTTTGATGAAAAATATGCCGGAGCACTCTCGCGCGCCTTTGGAATCGTCCGTTTTCCCAAATGTTCATCAACAAAAGTAAAGAATCAGGGCTGCCTAAAGACAGTCCTGACTCTCTATTATCATTGAAAACAACTCGTTTATGCGCTCCTGCTCACCATTCAGATGAAGGTACCCGAACAGCGCTTCAAGTCCCGTGGCGCTGTGATAGTCGGCAAGGGTGCCGTGCTTTGAGGCTGATTTGGGTGCGGCGTTTCTTCCGCGTTTATACACAGCCTGCTCGCGCTCTCTTAAACAAGGCATGATGGCTTTTGCAAACGAAGCCTGACTTTCGCAGTTGACGAGCGAAACCTTGACCTTATTCAGCTCGCCGACGGGTCGGTTTGCCTTGCGGACAAGATAGTCGCGCACAAGCAAATCGTAAACTCCGTCGCCGATAAACGCGAGCGTCAGCGGAGAATAAGCGTCAGCCGGAGTGCGTTTTATTTCTTCCATAGGCGCTCCTTAGTCCGTAAAGTCAAACTCGATGTCGTAAATCGAAACCGTATCGCCGTCGGAACAGCCGTTCTCGCGGAGTGCGTCGATTACGCCGCCGTTGACAAGCACCTTCTGGAAGTAGTTCAGGCTCTCGAAGTCGTCGAAATTAATTCCGCGCATAACCTGAAGCAGCCAATCGGCTTCAACAACAAAGATTCCGTTGTCGTTCCGGATAGATACGGAGTGATCCTCAAAGTCCTCAACGTCGAGCACCGGAGCCGGTTCGGCTTCGTAACGCGTGATCGGCGGAAGCTGAGAAAGCATCTCCTGGATCTTCTTCAACAGCGGATCTACGTCGTAGCGGATCGCCGCCATGATTGGGAAGAAATCGTAGCCCTCGGAATTGACGAACTGCTTGAATTCCTCAATCTGCTCGTCGGTAGCCATGTCGCACTTGTTGCCGGCGACGATCATCGGGCGCTGAGCAAGCTCGGGATTGAACTTTTCAAGCTCGGAATTAATTGTTTTGAAGTCCTCGATAGGATCTCTGCCCTCGCTGCCGGAAACGTCAACAATGTGCACAAGCATTCTGCAACGCTCTACATGGCGCAAAAACTGATGTCCGAGACCTGTTCCCTGCCATGCGCCCTCGATAAGTCCCGGAATATCGGCCATAACGAAGCTGGAGCCTTCACCCATTGATACAACGCCGAGAACGGGCGTGATGGTTGTGAAGTGATAGTTGCCGATTTCGGGCTTAGCCTGAGATACAACAGAGATGAGCGTGCTTTTTCCTACGTTCGGAAAGCCGACCAAGCCTACGTCAGCCAATAATTTCAGCTCAAGAACAACGTCGTATTCCTCGCCGGGCAAACCGGGCTTTGCAAAACGCGGCACCTGACGTACGGGTGTAGCGAAATGCGGATTTCCCCAGCCACCCTTGCCGCCCTTAGCGACGATATGCGGCTCGTTGTCCGAAATATCCGCGAGAATGCGGTTGGTGCTCTCCTCCCTGACGAGGGTGCCCATCGGCACGCGGATGATCAGATCCTCCGCGTTTTTGCCGCGGCAGCGTCCGCCTCTGCCGTTTTCGCCGCGCGGAGCGGTGTACTTGCGCTTATAGCGGAAATCGGCGAGGGTACTGAGGTTGGTATCGGCGAGGAATACGATGTCGCCGCCTTTACCTCCGTCGCCGCCGTCGGGACCGCCTGCGGCAACGTACTTTTCACGGTGAAACGCGACTGCGCCGTCGCCGCCGTCGCCTGCCTTGATTTTGATGTGTGCTTTATCTACAAACATAATTTACCTCAAAAAATAAGCTCTCTCAAAATGCGCTTTTGAGAGAGCCAACTAAGCTGCTATTACTGCTCAACAGGATAAA
>CACXAO010000003.1 GCA_902765625.1 uncultured Ruminococcus sp.
AAACAGGTCGGCGGCAGTATCAATTTCATTGCGACCGTCAAAGGCAAGACGCAGCTTCTTTTCGTTGTAGCCGTAATCGCCGTCATATGACGAAAGCTCCATTGCAATATTCATCTTTGGGAACGCACAGAAACCGCCGTTAATATGCTTGCCGCAGATAATCAGGTAGGTTGTGCCGTTGTGCTCAACGCTGATTTCTTTGCAATTGCTTTTGAATCTTCTTTTAATCTCAGCCATGAATCTCACCCCCAATCAGCGCGTCAACAACGTTCATGTACGCTTTGCCCACATCGTCGGACGTTCTTCTGACCAGTACGGTCTTATTTGCGGAGGAATTTTTAACCGACGCGCGGAAGGGAATAGGGGAAAGCACCATTTTTCCGTAGCTCTCGTAGATCGCTTCTATAACCGCTTTGCTAACTTGGATATTCATCGCCATTGTGGGTAAGATCAGTACGTCCTCGCCGATATTTGCAGTAGGCTTCATGCGCAGCAGCGTTTTGAGCATTTTATCAGTTCCCTGATAAGGTATCGGGTCAGCCTGCACGGTTATCAGAAGGATATCCGAACAGATCACCGCGTTGGTAATTCGTAAATCGAGCGACGGGCAGCAGTCGATGATGATATAGTCGTATTTGGTAAAGTAACCATCAGAAAAGATACGGGAAAAGACGGTCGTTTCGTCCGTCTGGTCAGCCTTGAGTGTTGTAACGGCTCCCGCGAGCATCGGCGTCGCGGGAATATAGTCAAGGTTAAGCTTGTTGTTGTGTCTGATGAAGTCATCGTGATTGACAGGAAACTGAGCAACTGTCTGATAGATCAGCTCCGCGATGGTAGGCTTGCCGTCAAAACAGAAGTCAAGCCAGTTGGTGAGGTGGGTTTGGCTGTCAATATCAACGAGCAGCACTTTTTTTCCTCTGAGGGAAAGCCCTGCGGCAATGTTGATCGCTGAGGTCGTTTTCGCCACACCGCCTTTTTCATTGGCAATGGTGATGATAATAGGTTTTTTGTTCTTGTCCATTTAATCTTATCCTTTCTTTACTGAGTGGACAATTTGTCCACTTGTTTATTTGAATGTGCAGTCTTTCCGTTTGATGTCCAATAGAAAAACAACACAAGTTTGTGAAAAATTAGCGCAAAATAAAAAAGCCGATTACATTTTAGCAATCGTACAATCATTTCCAGTATATTATATTTTCTCAATGTCAAGGTCTGACTTGATGTAATTATCGAATTTTTGAATGTTCAGTTTCTGAAATTGTTTATCGAGATGTGTGTAGATATCTAAGGTAATCGTAATGTTGCTATGTCCCAGCAGTTGAGATGCTGTTTTCACGTCAACGCCGGATATATATAATAGGGTAGCGTATGTGTGCCGTAATTGGTGTGGGGTAAACGCCGCGATAACCTGCGGTGTTTTGGTGGGCGCGTATTTGCTTTCGGGTACGGTTCCGTTTTCCGCGCATTTTTTTACGTAGCAGTTGTAGTTGATTTCATTCTGGTAGCTTGTCCATAAGGTTTTCCATTGAGTAGGTGTCTGAATTGTCCCTGAGCGGTTGGGAGCCACAAGATAAGAGGTTGCAATGGATTTTTGCTTGCTCAGCCACGCCCCTAAGTTTTTGGGTATGGTAACGCGTCGGGTTTCTCCGTTCTTTGTGCCGTCGGAAACGATATATTTGTTACCGCTTATCCGCTGCAATCGCTTGTTTACCGAGACAATGTAGTTTTCCAAATCTATGTCGTTCCATTCCAAAGCGAGGATTTCGCCTGTTCTCAAACCCATGAACATCATAATTACGGCGGCGATTTTTGCGCGGTGATCAGTTTCTATAACTAATTGCTGTTGCTCTGAATTGATAGCGTTAACTGTCTTTTTCGGTGCGTTCTTCGGTATTGATTGTTTTTTATTTTTGGCAGGATTTTTATACATAACCTCATTTTCGATTGCGAAATCGAAAATTCTAACAGCACAGTTGATAATATTGCCAAGCAGTTTTTTTGAAGAAGGTTTGTTGGTATTGGGATTGCAAATATACAGCTGTTGAATCAGTACATCAATATCATAAGGTTTAATATTTACCACAAGCTGATTACCAAAAGCGTTATTAAGGTGCTTAACATAGCTTTCTAAATTGCTTTTGTATGTATAGGTGACACCCAACGTCGCTTGTTGCAACCAAAGCTCTGAAAGTGCATTGAATTTTATTCTCTTGTTCATATGGGTACCTCTTTGCAAAAAATATCGAAACCTTATTGTAATATTTTTTGCAAAAAAATTCAACAAATAACTCTCAGTCTCATAACCCGAAGGTCGTTGGTTCAAATCCGGCTCCCGCAACCAAACAAAAATGGCTTAAACAGTGATGTTTGAGCCATTTTTCTTTTTGTCCGGAAAGTCCGAAATCAACGACTTGTCGTTTATTTGTTGATTGTTTGCTCAAAATACCCTTACTGTACCCTTGCTTATACCCCGTTATACTCTTTCCGGCAACTCGAAAAGGGGTATAACGGAGAATAATCGTTTTTCGCTAGCATTCCTTGAAAACGCAAGGATAAGCCGCTATAATAGAATTACAGAAAGAGCAATGGTGAAATTAAGGAGATTTGGATATGTCGCGTTTTGTTGTGTTTGATGTGGAAACGCCGAACCGGTACAACAACCGAATGAGCGCTATCGGCATTGATGTGATAGAGGACGGCGTTATCGTTGATGAATATTGTTCGCTTGTTAACCCCGAGCAGCCTTTTGATTATTTCAATACGCGCCTGACGGGTATCAGCGCAGAAACGGTAGCCGGTGCACCTACATTTCCGGAGCTTTGGGGTGAGATTGAACCGCTGATGTCAAGCGGTCTGTTGGTTGCTCACAACGCGATATTTGATATGAACGTGCTTAAAAAATGCCTCCGCGATTATCAAATCAACTGGAGACCGTATGTACGCTATACCTGCACCGTGCAGCTGGGCAGACGGCTGCAGCCCGGTGTGAGCCACAAGCTCAACGATGTATGTGACCGTTACGGAATCTGCCTGAATCACCATCAGGCAAACAGCGACAGCCGCGCCTGCGCCGAGATACTTTTGCGCTATCTCCAATCAGGCGCCGACGTCAGGCAGTACATAAGAACCTGTTCGCTGAATAAGTGACATACGGTATGATGAAATCGGATTGGTTATTATCCGGGCAAAAGAAACAGGCGCTCACGCTTTTGTGGGCGCCCGTCTCTGTTTGGGGGTTATCATGACAGAAAATAGTTGTAGGTAACGTTGATTGTACATTGGAGTCATCTCCCTTTGCTTTGGATTTTGTTGTTTTCTTTACTGTGACTAAAGTATATCACACAGACCATAACAAGATACTAACAAAATCCGCGGCATTTTAAATTTTTTTTCGAGATATGTATTTTTCGCCGATAAACGGCGTCAGGCGAGAAACAGGAAGCGTTATTTTGTCATCTGTCGCCGCAAAACCAGAGATTGCCGCTTGAAAACGCAATGACAAGCGGATATAATAGAATCACACAACAAAGGCTCGGAGAACGGAGGATGAGAATGGACAGACGAACTCAGAATATCAACATGCTCGCTGAAACGCTGGCGGTTTGTAAAAAGAGCTTCTACCGCAAGGGTCTCAGGAAGATTCGGCTGCATACAACGGCGGAGGAACGCTGCAACTGCAAGGTTTATCTTCCCGGGGATGTACAGCGGATCGGCGCTTACCGGTTCCCGAACAACTATTCTGCGCCCGGCAAACACGGCGTGAGCTGCGAAAATACAGATTCGTTCACTATGGCGCGGAAGCTGAGTGTCGGGGAGAACGACAAGGTGCTGGTTCTCAACTTGGCGAACGCGGTCAACCCCGGAGGCGCTGTTTTACCGCGCGATAAAGGACTTTGAATACAGCGGAATGGCGTTCGGGAGCTTTTTCAAAAGCGTTGATTTTGCCGTCCTCGACCGCTCGGAGGAGAAGTCGAATTTCAAGGCGTTCGGGCGGTATTTCACCTTTGATAATTTTTATAGCGGCGGGTCAGAATAGGCGGTTTGTACGAACCGTCTTTTCTTTTTAAAATACCCGGAAAATATAACGCAATTTACCGATCACTTGGGATAACCGGAATTAAAAAGAGACAGGCACTCACGCTTTTGTGAATGCCTGTCCTTTTTGGGTGTTATCAAAACTATATCAATTATAGGAAACGTTGAGATCGTCGTCGACGGTGAAGTTGATGGTGGTGGGCACCTGAGTGTTGTTGTCGGTGTTGTGCCATACCGTGATGCTGCCGCTGCCCGGCTCCTTGCCGATGAGCGAGAAGTCGTAGCTGTTGCCGTCGAAGGTGTAGTCGCAGCCGAGGTCTACCAGACCGTTGCCGCCCTCGTAGCGCCAGTCATAGCCCTTTGAGGTCTTGCCGTTCTCGTAGAAGTGGAGAGGGCTGCCGCTGCCGTTCCAGCTTGCGCCGCTGTGGTGGGTGCCGGTATAGGCCGGCTGAGCGCTGCTGCCGCTGTTCTCGTGGACGTAGTCGCTGCCCTTCATGCCGCTGATCTCGCTGTGGCTGTTGTCGCTCCATACGGTGTTTTCGTCGTTGATGTATTCGTTGTTCTCGCAGCCTGTGAAGGAGTAGCTGTAGGAGTTGGTGTTCTCGTCGTAGGTGGGCATGTTGTCCTGAACGGAGCTTGTGTTCTGAGCGGTCTGAACGTTCTTTACCTTGGCGGTGTTCTGAGCGCTCTGCGCGTTCTTTGCGGCTGACGAGGACTGAACCGTCTGCGGCTTTGAGTTGTTTATCATCGAAATTCCGAACGCGGTGCCGCCTGCGAGGAACGCCATTGCGCAGACTGCGGTCACGATCGCCGGGATTGCTTTCTTTCTCTGAACGCTCTTTCTGTGCGCTCTCATTGCGGTTACTCTTGCGTTGATTCTTTCTTCCTGTGTCATTCTTGCCTTTCTCATTTTGATATCTCCTTTATGTTTTGATTTCGTCGTTGTTGTCTTGACTGTGGCTACAGTATAACAGACAGACTATGACAAGAATAAGACAAAAAAGAGGGTTTTTTAAAAATTTTTCAAAATTTAAGAAAGTTTTTTTCGGAAGCTATTTTGCGCGCAGCCTTACCGAGTCGCTGATCCTGTTGTAAACGGGCTTCATCGACAGACCCTGAACCACGGTGGTGAAGAATACTATAGCGTATGTGCCGCCGAGAATGACGTAGTATATCTGTTCGGGCAGCATCTCCCTTGTGCTCATTGCGAGCGCAACCGAAAGACCGCCGCGCAGTCCGCCCCATGTCAGCAGCTTTATAAAGTTAAGCCTGTCGTAGCCGTCGGGTATCCTGCCCATGAACAGCGACGATATGCTCAGACTGCCGAGCCGCGCGACGAAGTTTGCGGCTATCGCGGTGAGCGCGAGGATAACTACGTGCTCCGCCTGCAAAATATGTACGAACGACAAGCCCAGCATAACATACAGCAGCGAGTTGAGCAGCACGTCGAGCGTTTCCCAGAAGGTGTCGAAGGTCTCGGACTTTTCGGGGCTGTCGTCTTTGCAGAAGCGCGAGCGCAGCGCCGAGAAGAGTATTCCGCAGACAACAGAGGCTATCGCGCCCGAAAAACCCAGCCGCTCGCACACGGCGTATGATACCGAAACGCTCATCAGGCTCACAAAAATACCGAGCGTTTTGCTCTTTGTGTTCCTGAACAAAAGGAAGCACAGCGCGGTTACGACAGCGCCTGCGGCAACCGCTCCGAGGATCTCCCTGAGCATGACGCTGAAAAATCCGCCCGAGGAGGTAGCCGTTGCAAGACCCGAGAAGCAGACAAACAGCGCGACTCCTACTCCGTCGTTAAAAAGCGACTCGCCCTCGATGAGAAACGAGATGTTCTTAGGCAGACCGAATTTGCTCAGAATGCTCGTCGCGGCGATGGGGTCGGTCGGCGCGACTATGCTGCCGAACATCAGGCAGACGGGCAGCGAGAGGTTCAGACCGAGCAGCAGCGACGCTCCGTAGAACAAAAATCCGTAAAAGCACGCGCCCAGAAGGGTGCATACAAACGCGAGCACCGAAACCTGACGCGCGAATGTTTTGAAATCGGTCAGCTTAATGTGGCAGGAGCCTGCGAACAGCATAAAGCACAGCACGCCCTCCATAAGAAACCCTTCGATGTTGATGAAATTTGCCTGACTCAGCACCCCGGAAATGTCTGTGCCCTTGGTGAGTGTCGCTGCAAGCAGCAGTATTCCGCCGATAACCACCGAGAACAGCATGAGCGAGATCTCGTAGGTGAGCTTGGTGACCTTCTCGTTGAAAAAGCCGAGCAGACAAACAAGCGAGATAATGATAACGAATATTATTGAGCTCATTTCGCACCCTGCCTCATATACTTATTTAAAGGGGACTGCTTATCCGCCTTTATAATCACATTCTACCACCGCCGCCGCCAAATTACAACATAAAATTATAAGACCGCCGCATTGCCCGTAATAAGCTATGCAGCGGTCTCTGTTTATTTGTTTTATCCTCTCGCAGGCTCGCCTTGGCCTTGCGCTCACTGCTCGGGCGGCTGACCCGGCGGCTCCATCTTGGCTTCTTCGTCGGTTATCGATACATAGCAGTCGTCAGACCTGCCTCTGAGCATGTAGCAGCCGAGGGTCTCGCCCTCGCCGTCCTTCAGCATCATGCTGAGGAACTGCCTCATATCCATCTTTGATTCGTCGTTCTTGAGGTCGTCGATATTCATCTCGGGCGTAAAGAGGTGAAGCTTGTTGTTCTCCTCGGGGTCCAGTCCGAAGCCGCAGACGTACTTTACGGTCTTGCCGTCGGTCTGCTCCGAGGTCTCAGGCTCCTGCTCGTACCTTACGCCGTCCACGTAGAAGTAATACTCGTTGTCGGACACCTTGTACGCCTTGCCGTCGCGGATATACGCCGTCCAGTTGCTTTTGTTTTCTATGGTCTCGCTGTCGGTGGACTCAAGGTTCGTAAAGAACTCGCCCTTCATGGTGCCGTCGCCGAGAAATTCAATTTTCGCGTCGTAGTAATAGTCGCTGGGACCGTTGTCCTCGGGTCTGCCGCCGTGGCTGACAAAGTGCATCGGAAAATCCTCGAAGGCGTCGGGAAAATCCATTGCCTCGTACTTGTCGTCCTCGCCGGTGGAAGGCTCGGTGCTCTCGGGCGCGGTGGTGATTTCGTCGGGCGTGGCGGAGGTCTCGCTTGAGGCTGAGTCGGGCGTAGCGGTGTTCTCAGGCTCTCCGCAGCCGGCAAGCGCCGCGCTCAGCGCCGCAGCAGCCATTGCGGTCAGGCATACGGCGGTAAAGGTTTTTTTCATAAAAATCTCTCCAAAGCTTTTTGCGGTCAAACGGCTGTTTCAACCGGTAAGGCGCAGATTCGGTAAATAATTATAAATATACAGATATATTGTAGCATATGCGCTCCCGAAAAGCAATGAAAAATTGATAATATCTTTGTATTCCGTCAAAAAGGCAATTTTTGTCCTAAAGCAGGAACCAAAAGGGTTGATTTAGTCGTTTTTGAGAGTTTGTTTATAAAATTATGCTCAGATTACTATCGATTCTGTGCGTAAATTATATCAAATGCGTTGACAATAATGAGGCTTCACTAGAAAGTGTGGGTAACCTTAATCCGCGTTTATGCCGCGAAAGCTATTGACAATGAGTATGCATATGGTAGGCTAAATGCCGGGCAGGATTTATCAGTTTTTTTCTACTATACTGCAAATTCTAACCCACTGGTTCTAGGGAAGAGCCACAATAATAAGCATTTATGGTAAAATAATTCTGCTTTTATCTGCATTTATGTCAATATTTCTGATATTTATTCAGTTGTGTTTAAGGGCGGATAAGAGCGCGGCAAAATATCCTTTTATTGTTTTAGTTTTTGGAGGCAGGAACAAATGAAAAAACTATTATCAATTCTTCTCGTCGCCGCAATGGCGATCGGTCTGTGCGCGTGTGCGGGCGGCTCAAGCGGTTCGGGCGACGGCGCCGCTTCGGACGGCGACACTATCAAAATCGGCTATGTCAACCCCACCACAGGCGCGCTCGCAGGTAACGGCGAGGGCTGCGAATGGGCTGTAAAGCAGATCACCGACTACGTTAAGGAGCATCCGATCACCGTTGACGGCAAGGAAAAGACCATCGACGTTATCGTATACGACTCCAAGTCAGACCAGAACACCTGCACCGAAATGGCGCAGAAGCTGATTGAGGAGGACAACATCGATCTGATGATCGCAATCCAGACTCCCAACACAGTTATTCCCGTCGCTCAGGTCGCCGAGAGATACGGCGTTCCCTGTATCGCGACCCAGTCTCCCGTTGATCCGCTCGCGAATTCTCTCGACGAGTTCAACTGGACATACGACTTCTTCTACACCCTCGACGAGGTTTACGAATCTCAGAGAGCGCTCTGGACTAAGGCAGGCTATGCTCCCGGTTCCGGTGCGAAGGTCGGTCTGCTCTTTGCGAACGACACCGACGGTACCTCGTGGCACGACCTCTTTATCAAGCGTCTCGCCGAGGACGGATACACCGCGGTCGACCCCGGTCAGTATCCCTCAAAGACCACCGACTTCACTAACGTAGCGAACAAGTTCAAGGAGGAGAAGATCGACCTTATCGCAGGCACCAACATTCCTCCCGACTTTATGAACGCCTACAACGCGGTCATCGAGGCGGGCGTTGAGATCGGCTGCATCACAATGGGCAAGTGCTGCCTGCTGCAGAGCGACGTCGAAGCGCTCGGCGACCTTGCCGACGGCATCATGACGCAGGTTTGGTGGGCGCCGTCGAACCCCTTCAAGTCCGACCTCACGGGCGTGGACTGCAAGACCATAAACGAGATGTACGAGAAGGAAAACGGCAGGGTAATGCCTCAGCCAACGGCGTTTGCCTACGCCGGACTGGAGCTTGCCGTTCAGACCTTCAAAAATGCCGGCACCACCGAGAAAAAGGCGGTTTACGACGCTATCGGAAAGCTCGACTGTCAGACCATCGTAGGTTCGGTTGACTACTCCAAAAAGCTCAAGGGGCTTCCCTACAGCAGCTCCGTTCTCACAGGCGGTCAGTGGCAGCGCGACGAAAACGGCGAGCTCAACCTTGTTATTATCGACAACTCGCTTTATCCCGATATTCCGCTCACCGGCGAATATGTTGAGGGCAACGCAACGACCAACAAAAAGTCTGATTGATTTGCGTCTGACGCGGTTTGCGGTATGCAATAAAAAAGCTGTGAGGGTATAATGAGCAAAATACTTGAGTTCATTGACGTCAACGCGGGCTACGGAAGAATTCAGATACTTAACGACCTGTCCTTTTCCGTGGAGAAAGGGCAGGTCTTTGGTGTTATCGGACCCAACGGAAGCGGCAAAACCACGATGTTCAACGCCCTGCTCGGACAGATGAGGATCTTTTCGGGCAAGATAATATTCGACGGGGTTGACATTACGCGTATGCCGCCGAACGTCCGCTGTAAAATCGGTTTGGGCAGAACCTTTCAGGTGCCCATGCCGTTCGAAAATATGAGTTTATACGAAAACGTGCTTGTCGCCGCTGTTCACGGAGGCTCAAACAGAGAGCGCTTCGCTCACGACGAGGCTCTCAGGTGCCTGAAGCTGACGGGTCTTTACGACAAGCGCGAGATAAAATCGGGCGAGCTGACTCTGCTTGACCGCAAGCGGCTCGAAATAGCGCGCGCTCTGGGCACGTCGCCTAAGCTGCTGCTGCTCGACGAGGTGGCTGCGGGTCTGACCGACGCGGAGGTAAAGGAAATCATGAAGCTCGTCGCCGAGCTGAAGGCGGCAGGGTATTCGATAGTCTGGATAGAGCACATCATCGAGACGATGGTAGGCTCCACCGACAGGCTGATGTGCATGGCTGAGGGCAGGCGCGTCACCGAGGGAGAACCCCGCGAGGTCATCGAGTCGGACGAGGTTCAGAGGCTGTATCTGGGGGTTGACGAAAATGAGTGATACCATACTGGAAATCGACAGCCTCAGCGCCGGCTACGGAGACTTTATCGCCGTCGACAAGGTGAGCATGACCGTGGAAAAGGGTCAGATCGTCTCGCTTATCGGACTTAACGGCGCAGGCAAGACCACGCTTATTAACACCGTTGCCGGACTGCAGAAGCCCGACGGCGGAACCGTGCGATTTAAGGGAGAGGACATAACCTCGCTTTCAGCCGACAAAATCGTCGCGAAAGGACTTTCGCTCGTTCCGCAGGGAGGCAGGTGCTTCAACCGGATGTCGGTTCAGGACAACCTGCTGATGGGCGGCTTCACCAAGTCGGCGAGAAAAAAACTAAAGGAGACGCTCGGTCACGTTTACGAGCTGTTCCCCGATCTGGCGGATATGAAAAAACGTCCGGCAGGCGCGCTTTCGGGCGGTCAGCGGCAGATGGTCGCAATAGGCAGAGCGCTGATGGCGCGTCCCGACTGCCTGATTTTCGACGAGATATCGCTCGGTCTCTCGCCGGCTGTGATCAAGGACATATACCGCAGGATAATCAAGATAAACGAGGAGGAAAAAACCTCGGTAATACTGATAGAGCAGGACACCCGGCGCGCGCTGAACGCCTCGGATTCGTTTTACGTTATGCTCAAGGGCAGGGTCGTGCTCTCGGGAAAATCCTCCGGGATAGATTCCGAAACGCTCAAAAAGGCTTACTTCGGAATATAGGCGGCACCGCACCGTTCGCGGCGCACGCCTTGCTTGCGTACTATTTTGAATTAGGAAGATAAAAATGTATTTTGTGCAGGTGATTGTCAACGGAATACTCCTCGGCAGCGTTTACGCGCTGCTCGGCGTGGGTATGACGATGATTTTCGGAATCGTTAAGCTCACAAACCTTGCCCACGGCGAGTTTGTTGTGCTCGGCGCTTACCTTTCTACGGTGCTCGCGCCGCTTTTGGGCATAGACCCGGTGCTTACGCTGGTGTTCACGGTTCCGCTTATGTTTTTAACGGGCTTTTTGCTGCAGTACTTCCTGATAGGCAGAGCGATGAAAAAGGGCGCAGAGGCCGCGCTTCTCGTGACCTTCGGACTCTCGATTATTTTGCAGGACGGCATGCTGATGATTTTCACGGCGGACGCCCGGCACATCGTCGCGTCCTACAGCATGATGACGGTTTCCGTCGGAGCGCTCGAGGTCTCGGTGCTTCATCTGGTGCTTTTCGCTATAAGCCTCGTTTCTATCCTGTCGCTCTCCGCGTTTCTCAAATACACCCACACCGGAAGGGCTATCCGAGCTACGGCTGACGATTCCGACGCGGCGGCGCTCTCGGGCGTGAATATCAGCAAGGTCTACTCTATCGCTATGGGCATTGCCATGGCGAGCGCTGCGGTCGCGGGACTCTGCGTCGGCATGAAGTGGACGTACTACCCGAGCTCGGGCGGCAGCTATCTGCTTATCGCCTTTGTGGTGGTGGTCATCGGCGGAATGGGCAGCGTGCCCGGCACAATGGTCGCAGGCGTATTGTTCGGTCTTGCGCAGGTCATCGGCGGCGCGAACTACGGTCTGCTCATCAGCTACGTGATGCTGCTTATCGTGCTTGTTATCAGACCTAAGGGCATATTCGGAAAGTAGGAGGGTAACGCGGTGAACAAAAGACTCGGCAAACCGGTAAAGGTGCTCGATTCGCTGCCTTTGCTGATTGTCTGTATCGCCGTTGTAAGCTCGCTCTACGTGGTGTGCTTTACGGGCATTGCCTCTAACAACGCGATGCGCTATATGATACAGATTTTTCTATATATTACAATGGGAGAGATGTGGAACCTTCTCTCGGGCTTTACCGGCATGACAAGCCTCGGTCAGCAGCTCTACATAGGTCTCGCCGGATATTCGGTCGCTGTGGCAACAACAAAGCTGCAGCATTCGCTCGGCGTCGGACTGCTGCTTGCGGTGGCGGTGAGCGTGGTTGTCGCGCTGCTGATGTCGCTGCTGCTTTTCAGAATGGAAGGAATGTATTTTTCCATCGCGACGTGGGTCGTGGCAGAGGCGTTTGAAAAGCTGTTTTTGAACTGGAAGTATGTTGAACAGGGAAGCGGCCTGACCGTTCGCGTGGTGCCGTACCCGAAGATTTTTGAGATATGCGCCTTTTCGCTGACGGTATGCGTCGCGGCGGTGGCGGTGGTCTATATTCTGCTGCGTTCGCGCGCCGGTCTCGGACTTACCGCGATGCGCGACAGCATTACGGCGGCAAGCGCCTGCGGCGTTAACGTGTTCTGTCACAAGCTGCTCGTCTATGTTATCGCGGCGGCGTTTACGGCGGTCGCGGCAGGCGTGTTCTTCGTCAACAAGGGTATCGTCTACCCCGAAAGCGGCTTCGGTATCAGCTGGACGGTCTCGATGATATTCATCGTCACCATTGGCGGCACGGGCACGGTCGCAGGTCCCATTGCCGGCGCGGTGATTTACGTATTTTTACAGGAGTTCCTCGCGCACTATCCCGGATGGTCGAACATCATCCTCGGCGCGGTGACTATTCTTGTTATCTTCTTTATGCCCAAGGGAATCATGGGCACGCTGCAGGAAAAGCTCGGCTTCGAGGTCTTCTCGGCAAAGCGGTTTTCCTTTGCAAAGCACAAATAACTTCTTTACGGAGAATTAAATGACAGTATTTCGCAAGATATTCAGATATCTCAAGCCGTATACCGTCATGATCGTTTTCTCGGTGGCGCTGATGATCGCCGAGGTAGCTTCTAACGTGCTGCAGCCAAAGTACATGGAGCAGATCGTTGACGACGGCGTTATGCAAATGAATATGGACGTCATCACGAGGGCGGGAATTATGATGCTGGTCGTCGCGGTGGCGGGAGGCGTGGGAGGCTTCATCTCCTGCGTGCTCTCAAATATTTACTCGCAGAGGTTCGGCAGCGATCTGAGGAAGTCGCTGTTCCGAAAGATACTCTCGCTCTCGCCGCAGCAGGGCGACGTGATAACCTCAGGCTCTCTTATCAACCGGATGACGGGCGACACGCGCACGGTGACGGAGTTCTCGTCGGTCGTGATACAGATGGTCGTGAAGCCGCTTATGCTCTTTGTTTTCGGCATAGTGATGGTGCTCTCGATTGACCCCGTTTACGGTCTGATTCTGCTTGTATCGCTTCCGCTGCAGGTGGTGCTGATGATCTTCTTCATCAGGCATTCCTCAAGGATTTTCAGAGTTATTCAGCAGATGGTTGACAAGCTCAACGCGTCCGCTATACATATTGTTTCAAACAACCGCCTCATCAAGGCTTACGTCAGAGAGGACTACGAGACCGCAGGCTTTGACAGGCAGAATATCGACCTCACGGGCACCGTTCTCAGGGTTCAGCTCTTTATGTCGATACTCAACCCGATAGTCATGTTCATCCTCAACGCGGTGGTGCTGGCGGTCATCTTCGTCGGCGGCTTTCAGGTCGAGGCGGCGGCTATTCAGGTCGGTTCCATCATGGCGGCTATCAGCTATTCGCAGCAGATAATGATGTCGATGATGACTCTCGGCGGCTTCTTCCAGTACATCTCGCGCGCGAGGGTCTCGGCTGAGCGTCTTGCCGAGGTAATGGACATGGAGCCTGCCATTGTTTCGGGAGAGAAAACCCTCGGCGGCGCGGTGGAGAGCATTGCGCTCAGAAACGTGACCTTCCGCTATCCGCGCAGCAAGGACTCGAAGCTCCCGGCGATCGACGGCGTAACGCTTGAGATAAAGCGCGGTGAAAACGTCGGCGTGCTCGGCGCAACAGGCTCCGGCAAAAGCACGCTCGCA
Organism: uncultured Ruminococcus sp.; assembly: GCA_902765625.1. GTDB lineage: Bacteria > Bacillota > Clostridia > Oscillospirales > Acutalibacteraceae > Ruminococcoides. Next base: position 13,757 of record CACXAO010000003.1, read on the forward strand.
AGCCTTATCGTGCGCTCCTACGACCCCGACGGCGGCGAGGTGCTGATAAACGGCGAAAATATCAAAAACTACAGCTTACACGACCTCAGAAGCAGGATCGTCCCGGTTTTTCAGAGCTGCGACATCTTCCCGGCTTCTCTGAGGGATAACATAACGCGCGGCTGCACGGACTACACTCAGGAGGATTTTGACAGGGCTGTCAGATCGGCTTGTGTGGACGAGTTCGCGGACGGTCTTGTCAACGGAATAGACACCGTTATCGCCGAGAGAGGCAACACGCTTTCGGGCGGTCAGCGGCAGAGGGTCGCGATCGCAAGGACGCTGCTCAGAAAGGCGCAGGTGCTCATTCTCGACGACAGCACCTCGAGTCTTGACCTCGAGACCGAGCGCGCCGTGATGGACAACATTAACCAAAACTACCCCGAGGTCACGAAAATCGTGATCTCGCAGAGGGTATCGAGCGTCAGGTCGGCTGACAAAATCGTGCTCATCGGCAACGGCAGGGTGACCGCCTCGGGAACCCACGCTCAGCTTATGGAAAGCTCAGGGCAGTACCGCCTGATCTTCGGCAGTCAGAACCCGGAAGGGGGTGACGCGCATGACTAACGGCATGATGCCTCCGTCCGAAAGAGGCGAGAGAACCGCGCCGAGAAGCGCGTTAAAGACCATGCGCAGGCTCCTCGGGTATTTTAAAAAGAGCCGCGGACTGCTCGTCGGAATGCTCGTGCTTATCTCGGCTTCGACCCTGCTCAACCTGCTGATCCCCGACCTTATCGGAAGGGCGGTAGACGCGCTCAATATCACCGACGGGCTGAAGGTGGACTGGAACGGTCTGCTTATGATCCTCGGCATACTGATGGGGGTATTCGTGTTCTCGTCGCTGTTCAGCTATTTTCAGGGAAGGCTTTCGGCTAAGCTGAACCGCACCACCACCCTCACCATCCGCAAGCACGTCTCCGAAAGGCTTATCCGCCTGCCTGTGGGCTTCTTCGACTCGCACCGCAGCGGCGATATGCTCGCAAGACTCACAAACGATATAGACAACATCTCGAACCTGATAAGTCAGACCGTGGGCACCGCGATTTCGGCGGTCATCGTCATCGTCGGCTGCGTGGTCATCATGCTTATCAAAAATCCGCTGCTCACCCTCGTTTGCCTGAGCACGGTGGTTCTCAATATACTCTGCACGGTCGTGCTCTCCAAGAAGATGTTCCGCTACTTCCGCAGACAGCAGAAGTCGGTAGGCGAGCTGAACAGCCACGTTGAGCAGTCCATCGCCGCCAAAAAGACCATCGACAGCTACAACATGACCGAGGAATGCGCTGCGGAAAACGACAGGCTCAGCGACGAGCTGATGAACACCTCGATCAAGGCTCAGGTGCTCGGCGGCGCGATGAATCCGCTGATGTGCATCATCGGCAACATAAACTTCCTGCTGATCGTAGTCGTCGGCGCGATATTGTTCATGAACGGCGGCTTCGGCGTGACAATAGGCATGATCCAGGCGTTCACCCTCTACTCAAGGCAGTTCACAAAGCCCATAAACGAGCTTTCGGGTATCTTCTCGCAGCTCATGACGGCTCTCGCCTCGGCTGAGAGAGTGTTTGAGATCATCGACGCCGCGGCTGAGGAGGACGGCGGCAGAACGCAGCTCAAATCAAAGGCTCCGTGCACGATCACCTTTGAGCACGTATGCTTTTCGTACATCAGGGGCGTTGACGTGCTCGACGACTTCTCGCTGACAATAGAAGCCGGACAGAGAGTCGCCCTCGTCGGCAAAACCGGAGCCGGCAAAACAACGCTTATCAGCCTGCTCATGCGCTTTTACGAGCCTGACAGCGGCAGGATTCTGATAGACGGCACCGACATCCGCGACATTCCCAAGGCGGAGCTGAGGCGGACTGTAACCACGGTTTTGCAGAACACCGCGATAATCGGCGGCACCATCAGGGACAACATAGCCTACGGAAGCTTCTCCGCAACGGAGGAGGAGCTTGAGAGAGCCGCTGAGATAACGGGCGCCGCGGAATTTATCGGCAGGCTCGAAAACGGCATGGACACCGAGATATCTCAGGACGACGCGCAGCTCAGTCAGGGTCAGAAGCAGCTGCTCTGCCTTGCGAGAGCGTCGCTGACAAATCCGGGCGTGCTTGTTCTGGACGAAGCGATGAGCTCCATCGACTCAGCCACCGAGGAGCAGATTCAGGCGGCGATGCTCAGAATGATGAGCGACCGCACCTGCATAATTATCGCTCACAGGCTTTCCACCATCAGGAACGCCGACAAAATCGCCGTATTTGACAACGGAAAAATCGTTGAATCGGGCAGACACGGAGAACTGCTCAAAAAGCGCGGCGTATATTACCAGTTATATAAAAACCAATACATATTGGAATAAAGATAAGGGAGATCGTTTTATGTTAGCAAAGACCGAGTGCTCCGACGCGCAATATCACGCCATAAGAGATATTGTCAGACGAGTGGAAAAATCAACGCCGGAATTCGTGGAAGATTCTCTTTATGTAAAGCATAAGGATGAAATAATGGCAAAGGCCCGCAAGAGGGTCGAAGAAGTTCTCGAGCTTCAGAAAAAAGGACTTATCTGCACCACCGGTAAGTTCGTTCCGTCGGTTCACTATCCGCCCATCACCCAGTACCCCTTCCATTCCCAGGAGGAGGTTATGGCGACCTACAAGAATCCCGAGGACGGTATGTTCGACATCTACGTTCACATTCCGTTCTGCGCACAGCACTGCAGCTTCTGCCACTATCCCGGCGAGCTGGGCAGCTGCTCCGCCCTCAGACAGAACCAGATAAAGTACCTCGACCACCTCGAGATGGAGATGGACAACTACATGAAGGTGCTCGGCGTTGACAAGATCAAGGCGAGAGCAATCCTTTTCGGCGGCGGCACTCCGTCGCACATGGATCCCGACCTCTTTGAAAGACTGATGAAGTTCTTTACCGACAGGATCGACCGCACCACCGTCACCCAGTTCAACTTCGACGTCGACGAGGTCACCCTCATCGGCGAGGACGGCATGAAGCGCCTTGAGATCATGTCGAGATACGGCGTTGACCGCCTCACCATCGGCTCTCAGTCCTTCCACCCCGAGATCCTCAAGCTCATGTTCCGCAAGGCTACCGTGCCCGATATCATGGAGGCTATCGACAACTGCCGCAACAAGTTCACCTGCGTTGACTACAGAAAGATCAACCGGCTGCGCGAGCAGGGCGTTGAGATCACTCAGGAGCTGCTCGACAGCACCAGACGCGACGGCTTTATTCTGAACCTCGAGTTCATCTTCGGCTTCATGGGCGTTAACGTCGATATCTTTGCCGACACCATCGAGCGCGCCTGCCGCGTTCACCAGCAGGGTCTTATCGACGAGATCCAGCTCTACCGCCTCAAGGTCGACGCTTACGGCGACTTCCAGGGCATCATCGGTCTGCTCTACGACCGCGAACCCTCGCTCTTCCCGGATTTTGAGGAGAACATGCTCCAGAAGGCGGTTGCCGAGGAGATCCTCAGACTCTACGGCTTAAAGGGCAACCTCAGAAGAGTTTATACGAAGAATCCCTACATCTATTCGCACTACGCTTACAATCAGTGCTGCGCGCAGCTCGACCAGATAGGTCTCGGTCTTACCGCGTTCAGCTCGCTGAGGGATCGCTTCTTTATCAATACAGACAGCTTCGACGAGTACTACGCTCTCACCGAAAGCGGCAAGCTCGTCCTCAACCGCGGTTATGTCCGCGACAGAGAGGAGCAGCTGCGCTGGTCGATCGCTCTGCCGCTCAAGAACACCGAAGTCCGCAAGGACCGCTTCAGAAAGATCAACGGCATGGAGATCGAGCAGTGCTTCAAGAAGAAGTGGAAAAAGCTCATGGACGCAGGTCTTGTTGTTGACAAAAAGGTGCTCGGATATCCGTCCTACACCCTGACCGAGCTCGGCAAGTTCGTAGCTGACGAATGCGCCGAGGAGTTCAACAGCAACGAGTTCATTCCGTGGGCGAGAGACGAGTATATCCACGGCGAGCTCTACCCCTACGACGACAATACTACCGAGGACGCTCTCGGAATAATATAAATGAGGTGATAATACAATGTACACAGAAGGAAACCCGCTTTACGAGACCCCGACGGAGATCAAGGTAACGGCTAAGGACAGCCTTGTTCACGTCGGCAGCCTTGATTCCTTTGACATTACAAAGGGAGGAATAAAGGCGGGCAAGCTGATTCTCAACTACTTTGAGAACGGCAACAAAAAGGACCTCTTAAAGGCAATCGAAATTTACGAAAAGATTATCCCCGACGAAAACTTCGGCGGCGAGTACACCGCGCTCGAATGGATCTGCAAGCTGCTCACGTCTCCCGACGACGCGCAGAAGGATCTGCTCAGCCAGCCCCTTGTAAAGAGCTTCTTCGACGTGCTCTCAAAGGACAACTTCGCCGACCTGAAACAGTATTTACAGCTCAAGTACCACATTGTAGAAGTCGATAAAAACGACCTCGAAACAAAAAAGAAGCTCCGCTTCCTCGAGGACTTCATTCTCTTTAACAACCCCGACCGCGAGCGCTGGGAAAAGACCAGAGAGAACATGGAGAAGTTCAACATCAGAAAGGGCGAGCGCATTGCCGACGTCGGTTCGGGTCCCGGCTACTTCTCGTTCAAGTTCGGCGATATCGTAGGCGACGAGGGCAAGGTCTACGCCATCGAGACCAACCCCATGCACCTCGACTTCCTCAGAAAGCACATCGCAGACCACGGTATCAAGAACGTAGACGTCGTCGTCAGTCAGTTCGAGGGCATCGGACTTGACAAGGACGTAAGGGTCGACACTGTGTTCATCTGCTCTCTGTACCACAACGTATACGCCGCCTTTACCGACTTCGAGAGAGAGCAGTTCGTCGGCAGTATCCGCAACGCGCTTGTCGACGGCGGCAAGCTCATCATCGTTGACAACGACCTCGTAGACAGCGAGCAGCTTCCCTACCACGGTCCCTACATCAGCAAGGCGCTGCTCACCTCGCAGCTCTACCACTACGGCTTCAAGCTCATCGACGACTATCAGTTCACTCCGCAGAGATACGTTCTCATTTACCGGAAGGTGGACGTTCCCGCCGACTTCAAGGTCATCCCCAACAGCATCGACGACCCCTGCAACATCCACGTTAACTCCGCAGGCTCGCTTATCCGCTACCGCATTATCGGCACCTCCACCGCCGGCTACACCATCCGCGGCAAGGCTTGCGGCAAGGTGATGTACGAGGGCTTTGAGAAGAACGACCCGGCTCTTGTCAAAAAGGCTCACGATATGTTTGCCGAGCTGTGGCCTCAGGAGAGAATCGGCGACGACTACACCGCGTTCATGTGGTTCTGCGAGTACTACCTCGCCGACGACGAGACCAAAAAGCAGATGCTCTCCGACCCGAGGGACAAGATGTACTTCGACTTCTTCGGCGGCAACGACTACGAAAAGCTCAAGAAGTACCTCTACGTCAAGTTCTATCTCGAGCACGAGGACGATCCCGACTCCAACATCGAGACCTCGTTCGAGTACGGCGGCGCCGACTTCAAGATCGGCACCCTCAACGAGTGGAACGAGTACTTTGTTTTCAACAACCCCAACCGTCACCTCTGGGAAAAGACCGACGAAATGCTCAAGATCTTCGATATCAAGGAGGGCGAGAGCATTGCCGACCTCGGATGCGGCGCAGGCTTCTTTACATATGAGTTCTCAAAGCTCGTTGGTCCCTCGGGCAGGGTTTACGCCACCGAGATAAACAAGGACGCAATGAAGTACCTCGACGCGCTCAAGGACGAGTACAAGGTAAAGAACATCAGCACCATCGTCACCAAGATGAACGACTGCAAGCTCAAGGAAAATTCCTGCGACAAGGTGTTTATGTGCTCCATGTACCACGCGGTATACATCACCGACATCGAGTTCGTTAAGGACGATTTCATCGCGAGCATCCAGAAGGGTCTGAAAAAGGGCGGAAAGCTCATCATCGTCGACAACGACGTTACAGACCGCGACACACCATCGTATTACGGCCCCGGAATCATGCCGGAGCTGATAATATCACAGCTTTCCTTCTACGGCTTCAAGCTCGTCAAAAAGGAGCAGCTGATTCCGCAAAGGTTCGTATTGGTATTCGAACTGGAAGAAAAAAAGAAAGTAGGCGATAGAAAACATGGATATAAGATGCGCAAAGATCAGCAACCACGCTAGAGACGTTCTTAATCCGGAAAATTCAATGGTAGAAATCAAGGGTCAGAAGGGCGTTTGCTGCCTTGTAAACGGCATCAACCTCCCCAAGACCGACGGTCAGGCAATGCCGTCAAAGGTAACAAGGATATTTATCGAGAGCTTTATGAAGCGCCCGTCCGTGAGCAACGAGGCTATGGACGCTATCTATAAGCTCGCCAACAACGGCGTTCTCGTTACCCAGAGTCCCCAGTACCCCGCGTTTGCGTCCGCAAGCGGCATATTCATGCTCAAAAACAAGTTTGTGTTCGCTTCCGCCGGCGACAATGTGATTTTCCACTTTGTTGACGGTATTCTCAAGGAGGTATTCTCGGGCGCCAACGGCGCAGACCCCGTCTACCTTGGCAACACCCGCTTTTCGACTCCCAAGGTCAGCGACCAGATGACCTTTGCAAAAGGTGAAAACACCTTTCTTATGTGCTCAAGAAAGTTCGCCGAGGCTTTCAGTGAGCGCGACATTGAGGAAGCGCTTGCCCGTGCAACGCACGTTACCCAGAAGGGTAAGGAACGCGTTACCGACGTTAAGTGCGACCGCTGGCTCAGAGAGCTTTGGGATATGCTCGGCAATATTGATGACAGAGAGGAGTATTCAGCAATAGCCATGTCACTTCCAGCTAAGAAAAAATCTAAAAAGGCACTCATTATCGGAATTATCATCGCGGTCGTAGTGATCGCCGTCGCGTTCCTCGCGGTCGGATTCTTCACCCGCGGCAGAGGTCCGCAGCCTCCGCAGGAAGGCGCTCCGGGTATGACGGAGCCTATGTTCGCCCCCGGCGAGAGCGGCTTTGAGCCTCCCACCGGACCCAGAGGAGAAACAGCTCCCGCGCCGCCCACAAGACCCGCGCAGACAAACTGAGGGGGATAATGGATGTTCATATTTAAATATGCCCTCAAAAGCATATCGCGCTCCCTCGGCAGGAATATCCTTATCGGAATAATCGTGTTCATTATCGCGACCGCCGCCTGCGTCGCAATGTCTATCCAGCAGGCTGCGGAAACCGCCGCCAAGAACAGACTCGCGGAAATGAATATCTCCGCGCAGCTCAACATCGACCGCGGCTATATCTACACAAAGGCTTCTCAGAACGCCAACACGACAGATATGTCGGTTCTCATGCCCGAGATGAATTCGCTGATGAAGGAGTATTCGCTCGACCTCGACGGTATGGAGGAATACAGGGACATCAAAAAATCGGATTCCGACGAGTCGATCGTAAAGAATTTCTACTACAATTCCTCGATCTCTATCAACGGCAGCGGCATCGAGAAGTACGACCTCACCTCAAGCTCGCAGGAAACCACCTCCGCTACCGAGGCGACCACGACCGAGGTACAGAAGATGACCGACCCGGCAGGCAACGAGGTTGAAACGCCCACAATGCCCCAGATGGAGCAGCAGGAACCGCAGCAGATGGAAAAGAACGGCGACTTTACCCTCACCGGCTACGATTCCTACGCGGCTATGGAGGTCATGGCTGATTTCGGCAGCTCCGAAGACGACGATAAGACCTGCAAAATTACCCAGGGCAGCGTTTTTGACGACAACACCACAGATTACGTCTGCCTTATCGAAGATAACCTCGCGACCTTCAACAATCTTTCCGTAGGCGACAAGTTCAGTCTTGTCAATCCCAAAAACGAGGACGAAACCTACGAGTTTGAGATCTCGGGTATCTACAAGAATTCCTCCGGTTCCTCTGCGGACGGCACCGACCCCGCTAACGTCATTATCACCAGCTACAAGGTGGTAAAGGACATTGAGGAGAAATCGGAGACCACAAACGCCGCGGCTTCGACCTCGTCTGACAGCGACAGCAAGACCGAGTCGACCACCGCCGCGACCACTGCGGAAACCACGGCGGAGACCACATCCGCCTCAGGCAGCTCGGACAGCAGCTCGGACGATGACGACAGCAACGCGCTTATCAGTCAGTTTACCGGCACCTTCGTTTTCGGTTCGGTCGACGACTACAACCAGTTCAAGGAAGCCGTTAAGAACAAGGCTAAGGAGAGCGGTCAGGACGAGGATATGTACATAGTCACCTCGAGCGACGTAGCCACCTTCAAGGCGGGTCTCAAGCCGCTTGAAAACCTCAAATCCTTCGCCACCACCTTCCTCTACCTCACCCTTGCGATCGGCGCTATCGTGCTTATCGTCATTTCGGTCATCAGCATCCGCGACCGCAAATACGAGATCGGCGCGCTCGCCGCGATGGGTCTCAAAAAGCTCAGGCTGAGCATGATGTTCATGATCGAGGTGCTCACCGTAACTCTCGTCGCTATCCTCATCGGCGCCGTGGCAGGCTCTGTCGCCTCGGTTCCCGTAACGAGCTATCTGCTCTCGGCTCAGGTTGAGCAGCAGCAGACCGCGGACAGCAGCAAACAGCAGCAGCCCGGTATGCCCGGAGGAAACATGGAGCGTCCCGATGACGGCGAGGTAGATACAAGCAAGGTCGAGTATGTCACCGCGGACGATATCGGCTTTTCGGTAGACATTTTCGTTATCCTCAAGATGCTCGCTATCGGCGTGGTTCTCGCTATCGTTTCGGGCTTCACCTCGATACTGTTCATACTGCGGTACGATCCAAAGCAAATTCTTGCCAACAGAGATTAGGGGGTTGTTTATGAGTGTTATTGAACTAAAAAACGTTTCGTTCGCATACCCGAACAACCCCGTTATCAAAAACCTCGATTACGAGTTTGAAGAGGGAAAGGTTTACGCCATTACGGGTAAATCCGGCTCGGGCAAAACCACGCTGCTTTCTATGCTTTCGGGTATTATGGAGCCCACCTCGGGCTACATCGTCTACAACGGCTACCCGATCGACGAAAGCGACAAATATGTATACAGAAGCAGATATGTGGGAGTTATCTTCCAGGAATACAACCTGCTTCCCAAATTTACCGTGAGAGAGAATATCCAGCTTTCGCTCGATATCTCGGGCAGAAAGCTCTCGGAGCTGGGCAGCTTCCCCAACAAGAGAGCCTATATCGATTCGCTTATCCGCGAGGTAGGTCTTAATCCCGACGAAATCGGCAACAGACGTATTCTCCACATCTCCGGCGGTCAGCAGCAGAGAATCGCCATCGCGCGCGCTCTGAGCTTCAGACCCGGCGTTATCCTCGCCGACGAACCTACCGGTAACCTCGATATCGACACCAGTATCGATATCATGAACGTATTCATCCATCTGGCGCACGAGCTTAACCGCTGCGTCATCATCGTAACACACTCGCCTCAGATAGCCGAGATGGCTGACGTAAGGCTTGATTTGCAGCCGTTCTCAAAATACACGAGGCAGCAGTAATTTAAGTAAGTAATCGCTTGATTGCTTAGGGCGGCCGCCGGAGCGCTTCGGCGGCTGCCCGGGAAAATATCAAAGGAAATGGGAAAAAGCGATGTCAAAATACCTTTTTACCTCCGAATCGGTTACGGAGGGACATCCGGACAAGGTCTGCGACAGGATCTCCGACTCTGTTCTGGATGCAATCTTAAAACAGGATAAATCCGCCCACGTTGCCTGCGAAACTATGGTAACCACCGGTCACGTGAGCGTTATGGGAGAAATCAGCACAAGCTGCGATATCGATGTCGAGTCTATCGTCCGCGAAGCCGTCCGCTATATCGGCTACGACGACGACGCCCTCGGCTTTAACTGCGACACCGTCGATATCAACGTTCTCATAGACAAGCAATCGCCCGATATCGCAATGGGCGTTAACAATTCGTTCGAAAACCGCAGCGCAGGCGACGACGAGCTCAGTCTTATCGGCGCAGGCGACCAGGGTATGATGTTCGGCTTTGCCTGCGACGAAACCGAGGAGCTTATGCCTCTGGCGGCTTCTCTGGCTCACAAGCTCTCGCGCAGACTCACCGAGGTCAGAAAGTCCGGCGAGCTGCCTTATCTCCGTCCCGACGGAAAGTCGCAGGTCACGGTTGAGTACGAGGACGGCAAGGCGAAGAGGATCGACACCGTTGTCATCTCCGCCCAGCACGACGATATGCCGCTCGAAACGATCAGAAAGGATATCGTGGAGAAGGTGATCACTCCCACCGTTCCGGCAGGTCTGATCGACGGCGCGACAAAGATCTACGTCAATCCCACAGGACGCTTTGTTATCGGCGGACCCGCGGGCGACTCGGGTCTTACCGGCAGAAAGATAATTGTAGACACCTACGGCGGCTACGCGCGTCACGGCGGCGGAGCCTTCTCGGGCAAGGACCCCACTAAGGTTGACCGCTCGGCTGCGTATTACGCGAGATATATCGCAAAGAACATCGTCGCGGCAAAGCTTGCGAAAAGGTGCGAGGTTCAGCTCGCCTACGCGATCGGAGTCGCGCATCCGGTATCGATCATGGTAGACACCTTCTCGACCTCCGGCTACTCCAACGAGGAGCTTGAGGCGGCGGTAAAGACTGTGTTCGACTGCCGTCCGGCGGCTATCATCCGCGACCTGAAGCTGCTCGACACCGAGTACGCGCCGCTTTCGGCGTACGGTCACATGGGCAGAGAGGACTGCGATGTGGCGTGGGAAAAAACCGACAGAACAGCAGCGCTTATCGACGCGCTTAAAAAGTAAAAACCACCGTTACTTATCAGCCCACGGTAAGGCGGTGTAACTCAGAATATCCGTGGGCGGAAAGGCTGATGAAAATATGTCAATGAGCGATTATGAGCTGGGTTTGGTAAATGAAGCGAAAAAAGGCAAGAAAAAGGCTCTGGACAGACTGTACGACGCTTGTCACAAGGAGCTTTGCGAAGTGATCGAGGCTGAACTGGGCGACCGTTCGAGATCCGAGACAATTCTTCGCGCGGTTTTTGAGAATATCAAAGTTCAGATTGTAAGCCTTGACAGTCCCGCGATGTTTGAGGAGCTGGCTACCAGACTTACGGTTGAGGAATGCCGGAAATATCCCAAGTCCGACGCCCCTGCCGAGAGCAGCGGAGCCTCTCAGTTCAACGTTTACAGCGGCTCTGACAGCGCGGAGCAAAACCAAAGCCAGAACCAGAACCAGAACCAGTATCCCAGTCAGGAGGAGCTCGAGAGAGAAAGACGCGAGCAGTTTGCTCAGTCCTCGGGCGCCGCAGCCGACGTTCCGTTCAAATCTCTCGAGGACACGCTTTTTGCAACCTCTCCCGTTGTTACGCCGCATCCGCAAAACGTGCAGCAGAACGTGCAGCAAAATGTGCAGCAGAATCAGCAGAGAATGGTTCAGCAGCCTGCGCATCCGCGCGGCAACGAACCGATTGTTGCATGGCTCGTCTGCGTCAACGGCGTTGAAAGAGGCAAGATCTTTACCATCAGAGATAAGCTGAACATCGTGGGCAGCGCGCCGAACAACGATATCGTTATTCACGGCGAGGCAAACATCGCTCCCGAAAACCACGCCTGCATCGCCTACGACAGCAAGAGCACAGCCTGTCTGCTGCTTCCGGGCGCAAAGGGTATCGTCAACCTCAACGGCGTGTTCAACGACTATGCCCAGCCGCTGAATACGTTTGACATCATCACCTTCGGCAACTCGCAGTACGTCTACGCTCCCTACAGCGAGGGTCTTGACTGGAAAAAGAACTACGGGCTGTAATTACATATCCTTAGAAGTGAGATAAAATGATGAAAAACGAAGTTATTGAAGCGATCATGAATCGCAGAAGCTGCAAAAGCTATCTGCCCGACGCGGTGCCGCAGGAAATCATCGATCAGGTGATCGAAGCCGGTCTTTACGCCGCAAACGGCAGAGGTATGCAGTCGCCGGTTATCGTAGAGGTGACCGACAAGGCGCTCAGAGATAAGATCGAGGCGCTCAACAGTACATATCTTCCCAAGGGCGGCACTCCGTTCTACGGCGCACCTGCCGTACTCATCGTGCTCGGCGACAAATCTGCGCCCACCTACGTTTACGACGGCAGCCTTGCTATTGGCAACATGATGCTCGCGGCACAGGCTCTCGGAGTGGGCAGCTGCTGGATCCACCGCGCAAAGCAGGTCTTTGACTCCGAGGAGGGAAAAGAAATCCTCGCCTCTCTCGGCGTTGAGGGCGATTACGAGGGAATCGGCAACCTCGTTCTCGGTTACCCCGCAGGCGAGCCAAAGCAGGCAGCGCCCAGACGCGAAGGCAGAGTTTTTAAAGCTTGATATCTTATGCCCCGGCAAGGATGTATTATCGTCTGCGCCGGGGTATTTTTTATTTGATAATAGTATCGGAGCATAATTATACAATTATTATGCGTAAAAGCCGTGCGCCGGAACAGATATTGAATTATTGGTCTGCGATAAAAAGTACAATTCAAATACAGCTTTGAGATATTTTGAGGGTATTCGGGTTAAAAATATGACAGCAAAATAATAATTATTTGATTTTTGATAAAATTAACTAAATTTATTAAGCATAAGACAATAATCCGTCGAAAACGTATTGACTTTTTCGACAAAAAGTATTAAAATTATGGTGAATTTCCACGTAGACAACCATTTTTTATGATGAAATCTTGTGGTGAAATTGATATAAAAATGAGATGATTTTTGTGTTTGGAAAGCATAATAAAATCAAGCGGGTGGATGAAACAGACTTCACGCGTGTTTTTGTGCCCGAAAGCACAGAAGTTGACCTCGATTCGCTTAACGGCATTTCTAAGGGCGGCGCAGCAGGCTTTTGCGCCTGCCGGTACAGATCCGAGAAAGGCTCGCATGTATTTGAATACAGCCGCAACAACGCGGAAACGGTTGATTCGCGTCAGTTCGGCGACGACGACGCAAAAATGCTTGCCACGTCTCTAAGACAGGCTGTTCTGACCGCGACGCGCATGAATTTCAATCTCGACAACATTCAGACCGACCCGGTATGTATATTCCGAGGCGGCGACGGATATAGATTTATATACGTTCCCGTTGCCTGCGGTGACGTTAAAAACGACGCAAACAGATTCATTTCGGATTTTATTAAGAAGTATAAAAAGAAGCATGAGCTTTTTAAGCAGATATTAAAGGAGCTTAAACAATCCTCCGACGCTATGGCTGTGCTGGAGAGATACGCCGGTTCCGCAAAAGAAACCGCGGCAAAGGTTATTTCACAGAGTCCGGCGTACGACTCGGAGGGTGAGACGACGGTGCTTTCGCAGAGTCCTTCGTACGACTCTGAGGGCGAGACCACGGTGCTTTCGCAGAGTCCTTCGTACGACTCGGAGGGTGAGACGACGGTGCTTTCGCAGAGTCCTTCGTACGATTCCGAGGGTGAGACCACGGTACTTTCGCAGAGTCCGGCGTACGATTCCGAGGGTGAGACGACGGTGCTTTCGCAGAGTCATTCGTACGATTCCGAGGGCGAGACCACGGTGCTTTCGCAGAGTCCTTCGTATGACTCGGAGGGCGAGACAACAGTACTTTCGCAGAGTTCTTCGTACGATTCCGAGGGTGAGACCACAGTGCTTTCGCAGAGTCCTTCGTATGATTCCGAGGGCGAGACCACGGTGCTTTCGCAAAATCATTCGTACGATTCCGAGGGCGAGACCACTGTTTTGAACGGCGCGTCCGGAATGGGCACGCAGTACTTTGACCGCGAAGAGCTCAGCTCGATGATCAGGCAATCGTATTCCGAGGATCGTAAAAACAAACAGCCTGACGCGCTCAAAACAAATCCCGTGCGCAATACAACCACTCAGACGCAGAGGGTTATCCTTGTCAGCGCGGACAACAGAGGACAATATGAGATCACCGGCGCAGGTACGGATATCGGCTCTGCCGACGGCTCAGGCATGATAACCCTGAGAAACAGCAGCGTCAGCAGAAGGCACGCCGGCATAATAATTGAGGACGGTCATGTATATGTAATTGACTACGGCTCCACAAACGGCACCTACGTGGACGGCGTGGAGATCGAACCTCAGCAAAAGACGGAGATATACAACGGTTCGTTTCTCTCGTTTGGCAACGAATCCTTTCAATTAACGGTAAAGAGAGTGTAAGCAAATGAATTTTTTGACCGCAGCACATACGGATGTTGGAATTAAAAAGAAAGTTAATCAGGATTCATTTTGTCTTAAGGTCGCCTCGTATAAGTCCGAGCACGTGGCGTTTTCGGTTCTGTGCGACGGCATGGGCGGCTTGAGAATGGGCGAGCTTGCAAGCTCGTTCCTCGTAAACGCGTTTTCCGAATGGTTCGACGAGGTTCTCCCCGGCGAGCTGAAAAAGGGTCTGCAGCCGCAGAACATCCAGAAGCAGTGGGACGCGATCATCCGCCGTCAGAACGTGCTTATCAAGGACTACGGCGCGCGTCAGGGCGTAAGTCTCGGCACCACGCTCACGATGATCCTCATCTTCGGCAACAAGTACATCGCCGCTCATGTTGGCGACAGCCGGCTTTATCAGATAAGCAGCGAGCTTCGTCAGCTCACAAAGGATCATTCGCTTGTCGCCCGGGAGGTTGAACAGGGCAAGATCACAAGCGACGAGGCAAAGGTCGACAAACGCCGCAATATCCTTTTGCAGTGCGTGGGAGCCTCAAACGTCGTGACTCCGCAGATCTTTGTGGGTCAGGCGGTGCCGAACGAGGTGTTCGTGCTCTGCAGCGACGGCTTCAGGCACGAGGTTCAGGACGAGGAAATCTTCGGTACTCTCGCCCCGGATCTTCTCAACAACGAGGCGGTAATCAAAAAGACCCTTGTCGATCTCGTGGAGCTCAACAAGACAAGAGGCGAGACGGACAATATTACGGCTGTCGCAATCAAATGCACCGAATAAACGGAGGAATATCAATTGGCTTATCTAGGAGAGATTATTGACGGAAAGTATGAAATACTCCGTGAATTGGGACGCGGCGGTATGTCTATCGTTTATCTCGCGATGGATAAACGCCTTAACAAGCAGTGGGCAATCAAGGAATTCCGCAAGGACAAGGACGACGAAAGCCGCAAGATCGCTCTTGAGGCTTTGCTTAAAGAAGCAAATATCATGAAGAAGCTGGATCACCCCACGCTTCCCAGAATCGTAGATATCATCGATCTTACCGGCACCATCTACATCGTAATGGACTACGTTGAGGGCGAGTCGCTCAACAAGGTTCTCGACGCCTACGGCGCTCAGCCGCAGGACGCGGTCATCGAATGGGCTAAGCAGCTCAGCGAGGTGCTCGACTACCTGCATACCCGCGAGCCTGCGGTTATTTACAGAGATATGAAGCCCGCGAATATCATGCTCAAGCCGGACGGCACCATCCGTCTTATCGACTTCGGCATCGCGAGAGAATACAAGGAGGGCAGCACCGGCGACACCGAGAGTATCGGTACAAGAGGCTACGCGGCTCCCGAGCAGTTCGGCGACAAGGGTCAGACCGACCCCAGAACCGATATCTACAGCCTCGGCGTTACGCTCTATCACCTCGTCACCGGCAAAAACCCTGCCGAACCGCCGTATGAGCTTTATCCCATCAGACACTGGAACCCCAACCTCTCCAGCGGTCTTGAGTGGCTTATACAGAAGTGCACCCAGCTCAATCCCAACGACCGCTTCCAGTCGTGCGCCGAGGTTCTCTATGTTCTCAACAACCTCGACAAGTTCGTTGTTACCTACAAGCGCGCGCTGCGCAGAAAGCTCAACTGGTTTATCACAACCGTCAGCGCGACGCTTGTGTTCGCCATCGCGGGCGGCGCTATGGCGTTTCTGAACTTCAACAACAAGGCAAACGAGCTCAACCGCTATAAGTCCGAGGGTACGATCTCGGGTTATATCCAGGCGATAAACGTTGACGCTACAGACTACGATTCCTACAGTCAGCTCGTCGACAAGATCGACAAGGATATCGACGTTATCCTTCCCGGCGAGCTTTCGGATACATTAGACCCCGAAAACGTTCACGGAAAAAGAGAGATGTACATCGGAGAGCTGCAGAAGGCTATCAGCAGCGAAACAATGTCGAAGCTGCGCGAAAAGAACATCAAGAGCTACGTTAAGGTCAACTACGACGTCGGACTTCTTATCCTCAACAAGTTCTCCGAGAACAAGGACTCTGAGGCTACAAACACCAGCGTTTCGTTCAAGAACGCCGTTTCGTATTTCGAGAAGGTCGTAGCCGCGGTTGAGGATAACAACAACAACTACGACGCCTGCGGTCTCGACGACAAGCAGTACTACACCGCCGCTTATTATTATCTTATCGGTTATTTCAGAGACAGCGAGAACCAGTACAAAAGCTCTCAGGTCGACGAAAAAGGTAAATTCACCGTCAACGAGACCGTAAAGAACATTGATTTTGATTTCATCAAGGTGGAGGACGACGGCACCATGCCGCAGTTCTATCCCGTTTACTGGGAGCTGATTCAGCGAAGCACCGACGATACCGAGAACGACGAAAGACTCTCGTCAAAGGCTAAGCTCAACCTGATTTACATGAACAGCAACACCACAAACAGACTTATCAAGGAAATCTTTATCACCTCGAACACCAAGGATCACGTTACCCTCAGACCCTCAAACGGCGTTGAGAGCTACTACAGCAAGCTCGTCAGCACCTACTACAGCGCCGAGAAGGTAATCAACTCCGACCTTGATAAGAGCAGTGATATTTACAAGTCGCTTTCGGAGAGACTGAGCGATACCAAGCAGAGCATCAACTCTCTGCGCGATAACCTCAGAGATATGTACGAGAAGTATGATAAGCCCATTGACCTTGAGGAAATAAAGTGAGGACTTGTTTATGTCGGATATTTATGTTGAATTAATTGAATATATTTGCTTCGGTCTGAGCGCCGTCTGCCTGATCGTCGCGGTCATCCTGTTTTTCCGCCTTCATATTCCGGCGGTAATCAAGGATCTCAGAGGCACCGTTGAGCAGAAGCAGATCGAGAAAATCAGAGACAAAAGCTCTGAGGCGGCTAAGCGCAACAGCGCCATGAACGTCTTTGAGGAGCTTGAGAGAAAGGCTAAGCCGCGCATCAACAACACCAAGCGCATCAAGATGCCCGGCACCACTCAGGAGTTTTCGAGCAGCCAGTCCGCAGAGCAGGGTACTACGGTGCTCAAGCGCAAGAAAAACGCCGACAAGGACTTTGTGATCGAAAAGAACATGGTATTCGTCAGCACCGGCGATATTCTGAAATAACGGAAACGGGGTACTATGAACAATACGAGGTCACTGTATATCATTCAGATCATTTCCATTGCCGGATATCTGCTCTGCGCGGCGTTCTTTGTGTTCATTGCGGTTATGGACGCGAATCCGCTGCAGAAGAACTCAGGTCTGTTCGCGCTGCTGTCGGGAGTGCTGTTTTGGGCGGGACTGATAACCGGAGCTGCCGGTCAGGTCGTCCTTCTCAGAAAGACGGCAGGTGCGATAAGCGGCAGGATCGGTCTTATCAGCTTCTGCACCAACAGGTTCGGCTTTATTGCGGACGCGGCGCTGGTTTTAAGCTTTATCGGCACGGTTTTGTCGGTATTTCTGAGCGAGCAAATGGGAATATTTTCATTTATTATCTGGTCGTTATTTATTTTTTCTTTCTCCATGCACTGTGTTTTGAACGGAAGAAAATTTAATTATATATACAGACAAAAAATCAAGAGGAGTGTTAGAAATGAAAAAAGCGCGTAGGAATGGCTTTATTAAAATCACAGCTATCCTGCTTGCGTGCATAGTATCCGTCGGAATGCTTCCGATGTCATACGGCACGTCGAGCGCAGACGCTGCCGATTCAGACGATTATGTAAGCGGCAGCGATTTGAAAGCGACACTTTACACCTACGACGGCGACACACCGGTCTACTATCATTCTGACTGGACCCAGGGTGAGATTTATGTTGAGGTCGAAGGCGAAACAGACAAGGAGGTCACCGGCGCGTTCTACAAAAAGAACGGCGACAGCGACTGGACTTCGGCAAACGTAAACGTTACTCCGATTGAAGCCGAACCCTCTACGGAGCCTCAGCCGACTGAGGAGCCTACCGAGACGGCGACTGTATCGTCTTCCGAATCCGGGAGGACGGCCGACGAGGAGAGCGCGGTTCAGGAAGAGGTCGGAGAGCCTGAGGATCAGGAACCCGCGCCCGCAGAGATAACGGGCTATAAGGTTGCGTCCGATTTCTGGGTTACCGAGCCTAACGGCACCTACGAGGGAACGTACGATTTCAAGTGCGAGTACTCGGACGGTACGGACACCGCGTATACCAACTTCTTCACGGTCAGGATAGATAATTATTTTGACAAGCTCGAGGCTTCTCTCGATAAGGGAGGCGACGGCTGGTCTCACAAGGCGGTCTTCAGCGGAAGCGTTTCCGACAAAGGCTCAGGCATCGATAAGGTTTGGTATTCCTACGGCGATAATGAGGTTGAGATCGCTCCCGACGATAAGGGCGATTTCAAATTTGAGATCTCCGAGGATTTCAAGGGAAGCGTTGAGATCAAAGCGGTCGACAAGGCAGGCAACAAGGCTAACCTTGCTCCCGTTGACGTTAAGATCGACAAGACCGCTCCCGAAATCACCGAGCTCAAGGTTCCCAAGGACGGCTGGACAAACGAGTCTGTAAACGTTACCGGTAAAGCCGAGGACGCGCTTTCGGGCGTTGAGAACGTTTACTATATCCTTGTTGACGAGGATACCGATATGTCCAAGATCTCCGAGTCCGACGCCAAGAAGGCGGATTACAAGGACGGCGCGTTCTCGTTCAAAATCGACGCCGGCGAGGTCAAAAACTTCTCCGGTTCCGCTGTTGTTTTCGCGAAGGACAACGCCGGCAACAGCTCGTTCAGCGAGTCGAGCCTCAAGGCGGTTTCGGTTAAGATCGATACCCAGAAGTGCGTTATCACCGAGCTGTCGGTAACTCCCGACGACTGGACAAACGGCGAGGTAAGCGTTAAGGGTAAAATCACAGACAACGCTTCCGGCGTTGACAAGGACAGCGTTAAATACAGATATTATCTCTCCCGCAAGGCAAAGACCGATAAGGGCGAGTTCAAAAAGGTAGAGGACGTTGAGATCAAGGACGGCGTCGCTCTGTTTGAGGTCAAGCTCAACGAGGACGGCAAGCTCAAGGACGGCACCTACTGCGTAGAGCTTACCGCCGCAGATATTGCAGGCAACGGCGCAGAGGTAGATGCAGGCTCCGTTAAGTATCCTCTCATTGCAAAAATCCAGAACACCGCTCCCGTTATCCAGAAGGACGTCAAGGTGGATTACGGCTCCGCGGTGACAGGCGAAAAGCTTTATACCAACAAGCCCGTCACCATCACCTGCACCGTAGCGGACTCCAATTCCGGTTTGGATAAGTCCGACAGCGTGTTCCTCAAAAAGTCAGGCGACGAATCCGACGAGTGGCACAGCGCCGCTTATCATACCAGCTACGGCAATACCGTGCACGCGTTCAAGCTCGAGATCCCGGCTCAGGATTACACCGGCACCTACCTGATCAAGGCTAAAAACAAGGCAGGCGCCGAGACTGACGGCACATTCGAGACCCCCGTTCTCTATATGGACGGCTCCGCGCCTGTTTTTGACGAAAAGACGATCACGTTCGAGCCTTCGGACTGGGCTTCCTCAACTGTTGTTTCGGGCAAGGTTTCGGACGTTGGCGATTCCGGTATCAAGTCGGTATTCTACCGCTTTGCCGGCGAGAAGGAATGGATCAAGATCAGCGACGTGAAGCTTTCCGACGACAAGAAAACCGCCGACTTCTCGTTTGAGCTTAAAAACGTTGAATACAACGGCAAGCTTGAGTTCATGTGCGAGGACAACGCCGGCGCGGCTACCGGCGGCGAAGGCAACAAGGGTTACGCGACTCCCGACGCTAAGGTTTATCTCGATATCGTCGCTCCCGTCGTAAAGGGCATCGATACCGAATACAAGGGCGACTGGACAAAGGCGGATTTCGTCATCAACGGCGAAGCCGCAGACGATCTGGGCAATGTAAATTCCGGCGTTAAGAACGTTCTCTGCGTTTTCCGTTCCTCCGACGAGGAGATCATGAGAAAGTACGTAGAGGTCAAGGACGGTAAATTTGACGCGACCGTTAACGTAAAGGATTTTGACGAGGCAGGCGGCTTCAGAGGCGACCTCTACCTCTACGCTATCGATAAAGCGAACAATATTACCGAGAATCCCTATGTAGTCGCGCTTTGCATCGACACCCTCAAGGGCGACGCGAAGATTTTGAGCTACGATAAGGCATGGAGCAGCGGCGACGTTGAAGTAAAGGTAACGTTTGTCGACAAGAAGATCGCTTCCGGCTTCGGTTCGGTTTCGTACTTCGTTGAAGGCGGCGAGGAGATCCCGTTTGCGGACGACTGCGTCACCAAGGGCGAAGAAGAAAACACCCTTATGCTCAAGTTCACCAAGGATAACCGCAAAGAAAGATATTTCCTGAGATTCAGAGACAAGGCGGGCAACGTTACCGACGGCAAGAATCTCTATGTTGATATTTCACAGGACACACAGCCGCCCGAAATGACCGAGCTGACAGTCAAGCCCGCAGGCAGATGGACAAACAGCCCGATCAGACTCAGCGGCACCGCAGAGGACAACAAGACCGGGAAGCCCGAGGCAAATTCGGGTATCAGCAGGGTCGAGTATAAAAAGTCAACCGACGAGAGCTGGACTCAGGTCAGCAGCCTGACTTTCCACAGCAACAAGAGAAAGGCTACGTTCAGCTTTGAGCTTCCCGACGAAAACTACGAGGGAACATATGATTTCAGATGCTTCGACAAGGCTGACAATGTTTCCGACACAGTTACCACAGAACTGATTCAGTACGACAGCAAGGCTCCGCGTTTCAGCGAGGACGGCATCAAGGCTTCAACAACAAGCTGGTCGAACGAGGACGTTACTCTCTCGGGCACCGTGCTCGACAACGACGATCCGCAGTTCAACTCCGGTCTCAAGGCGATCCGCTACCGCAAGGAGGGCGATAAATTCTGGACTTCGCTCTCAAACGACAATATCTCCTTCGACGAGGAGAAGAAGGAATGGAACTTCACCGCCAAGATCAAGGCTCAGTGCTTCAAGGGTCTTTACGAGTTTGAGTGCGAGGACAAGGCAGGCAATATTTCGACTATCGCCAAGTCTCCCGTTATCCGTCTTGATAACGCGGAACCCGAAATCACGGTTGAGCACAACGAGTCCTTCGTGCGCAAGATCGCTTCGGCAGTTGATTACATCACCTTCTTTGCGTTCAGACTCACCGATCATATCGACAACAGGCTCGTCTACACCATCAACATCAAGGATACCGACTCCGGCGTTGACATCGACACTCTCCAGATGAAGTACACCGAGAACGACGTTGAGCGCGTTATCCCGATTAAGGACGGCGAGGAAGCTCTCGCGGACGTAAGCATCGAGACGATCACGACGACAGCCGAGGGCGAGATCGAGGAAGCAAAGGTTTCCTTCAAGTTCAAGGACGAATTCAAGGGTCAGCCCGTATTTGCCGTTAACGACAAGGTTGGCAACGGCAACAGCGCGGACGGCTACAAGAAGAACGAAACCATTCTAGTAGACAACACCGATCCCACACGCAAGGTCACCTATCCCGCTCCCGTAAGCATTGTAAGAAAAGAGCAGAATGCCGGAAACGAGGAGTATAACGACGAGACCGTGACCTCCGACGATATCCTCTACTACAACAGCGAATCGGTAGATCTGGGACTGCAGATCACCGAGAAGAACTTCTACGCCGAGGATATCAACAAGAAAACAGACAAAACTCCGTATCCCGAGTGTTCGCTGACCGTCACAAAGGACGGAAAGCCCTATGAAATCAAAAATCCCGAGTGGAACAAGAACGCGGAAGCCGAGGATACATACGACGCGACCCTCTCTCTCACCGAGGTAGGCGAGTATGTCGTTAACCTGAAATATCAGGATTCCTCGTTCAACGCCATGAAGGAATTTACCTCTGCAAAGATCGTCATCTACCGTACCCCGCCTGAAATCGAAGTAAAATACGACAAGAATGTAAAGGCTGAGAATGTCGTTGACGGCAGAACCTACTACAAGGGCGCGCAGACCGCGACCGTAAGGGTTAAGGAGAAATACTTCTATCCTGAGGACGCGACGATTGAAGTAGAGGCAAAGGCGTTCAAGCTCAACGATGATCTGACCGCTGAGCCGATAGAAGTTACCGACGCGTACACGATCAGCGAGTGGCAGGAGGATCCCGAGGATCCGCTGTATCATTTCGCGACTGTTGAGTTCAACGCGGACGCAAACTACGAAATCAAGGTAAATTATACCGACAAATGCAAATATTCGGACGATTACGAGAACAAGCTGACCGTAGACACGACCGTTCCCAAGCTTGTTAAAACCGAAATCGACAAACCTCTGTCCCAGCTTATTCTCTCAGGTCTCACCCTCGGCTTCTACAAGGCGAACGTAAATGTCACGCTCACCTATTTCGACGCTGTAGCCGGCGTATGCACGTTTGAGAGCGAAGGCGCTAAGGCGGAAGGCAAGTACATCAGCGAGATCAACAGCCAGTTCGAAAAGCAGACCCTCGACGTTACGTCCGAAAAGGGCATTACCGTCGTAAGCTTCACCCTGCTCGAAAAGGCGGCTGAGGAAATTACTGACGCAGATAACTTTGACAGTCTGATCAACGCTCACGTTACCGACCGTTCAAACAACACCACCGAAAAAGAGACCGTTTCCAAGAACACCAAGGAGGACGGAAGCGGAGTCGTTCAGCATTACGACTTCATTCTCGACAACAAGAATCCTGACGCCAAGATCACCCTTAAAAATTCGTTCAACGAAAAGAACAACGTAAGATACACCAACGAGGACATCAAAGGTGAGATCGAGATAGATGAAGCGAACTTCCACAAGGAATTCCTCAGCAGAGATCTTTCGCTCAAGATCACCGAGGACGATCTGAAGAACACCTCGTATTTCTACAACTTCGGCGAGTGGTCGAGCGATAAGGACGTCAGAAAGAACAACTTCATCATCTCCGAGGAAGGCAGATACGCTTATAATTTCAACTACGCCGATCCTTCAGGGAACAAGGCGGATGAACTGACCAACAGCATGCCGCTTGTTATTGACAAGACCGAGCCTAAGGGCAGCGTTTCAAGACCCGCGGCGAACAACGTTTATAAGGGCTACGAGTATTACAACACCGATTTCACCCTCACCTTTGAAATCGAGGAGCACAACTTCGACGCGCCTCTTGTAAAATTCCTTGCAGACGGCACCGAAGAAACGCTTGAATGGACAGCGATCGCAAAAGACAAGTACAAGGCGACCTATACCTTCAGCGCGCAGGGCGTCCACAGCTACTCGCTCAACAGCACCGACCTTGCAGGCAACGAGATGGAAGCTATTGAAGAAGGCAATCTTGTTATCGACAAGGAGGATCCGGAATTATCTATCAAGTACAGCTTCGACTACGACAGAAGCAGCGGCAGAACGTATCTTGACCACACCTGCACCGCGGTTGTTACCGTTAAAGAGCTGAACTTCTGGGAAGAGCAGACAAATATCGATATTACCGCGCTGAACGTTGCAAATTCCGGCGACGGACTCGGCAATGCAGCCGTTCAGGGCGAATGGGAGCACGACGGAATTTATCATACAAAGAAGATTTCGTTCAACGGCGACGCTAACTTCACCGTTACCGCGACCTGTCTTGATCTTGCCACCAACAGCATTGCTCCCTACGGTGATGACGAATTTACTGTCGATACCGTAAAGCCCGGCGATATTCAGTTCACATTCAGCGATCCGATCGATACAAAGACCGTATCCGGAACCGAATTCCGCTACTACAACCAGCAGATCAAGGTCGACATTTCCTGCTACGACGAGACCTCCGGCGTCGATCATTTCGATTACGAGGGTATCCTCGGTTCAGGCGTGAGCAGCGTTAACTCTGAGGTCGTAAAGACAGCTCTTGAGGGCGCTGAGATCACTCAGAACGGCACATCGTTCACGGCGAGCTTCTATATTCCGAAGTCAGCGCTCACCAATTCCACCCAGTTCAACGGCACCGTTACCGTGGGCGCAAAGGACCGTTCCGGCAATACAAACGAAACCGCCAACACCACAAGACTTGTTGCGGACAACATCACTCCCGAAGGCAGGGTTGAGCCGAGCGCAGCAGTCAGAACCGCCGAAAGCAAGGACTTCTACAGCGGCGATATCACTCTTACCCTCACCATCACCGAGGCTAACTTCTACTCCGAGGACGTTGACTTCAAGGTTGACGGCGCGGCTGTATCGGTTAACTGGAATGACAGCGGCGACACCCATACCGCGACCTATGTTATCTCAGGCGAGGCGGAGCACAACTACACCCTCAACTACAAGGACCGCTCCAACAACGCGATGACCGAGGTCAAGAACGAGCGACCGCTGGTTATCGACAAGACAAAGCCCTCTATCACCATCGATAAGAGCCTCAGAAACAAGACCGCCAACAACGCCGAAACAATCACCTTCATCCTCACCGTATCCGACAAGTACTTCGATACTTCCGGCATTTCTCCCAAGCTTATCACCAACAAGGTTGTAAGCGGCGACAAGGAGAAAACGGTTGATTCCAAGGAGATCATCGGTCACCTCGAAAAGGTAGAGATTCCGCTCGGCAATCCCGTAAGATCCGGCGAATCGTATATCTACACCATCGACAACCTCGACGCAGACGGTTACTATCAGTTCACCTGCGAGGCAAAGGACTACGCAGGCAACACCTCCAAGGAGATCAAGTGCACCGGCAGCGACGATTCTTCCGAAACTGTTGAAAGATTCGACTTCTCCGTCAACAGATACGGTTCAGCGTTCTGGATTGAAACAGAAAACGCCGAAAACGACGGCTATACCAATTCCGAAGCTATTATGGTCGCTCTCCACGAGGTCAACGTCGACAAGACCGTTGAGGGTTCCGCTCTCAAGGTAGTAGACGACAACGACACCAAGACTATCGAGCTTAACAGCACAAACTATCAGGGCAACGTTTCCCGCGACGGCGACTGGGGTTGGTATGAGTCCACCTACACCCTCGACAACTCCTACTTCGCAAGGGATTCCAAGTACACTGTCGTTCTCACAACCCGCGATCAGGCAGGCAACATCAACATCAGCTCCGAAGACGACCTTTCGGTTATCAGCTTCATTGTTGACAGAACCGCGCCGATCATCTCCTCAAACGTTTCGAGCGATCAGATCATCAAGTCAAACGGCTACGAGATAGAGGCGAGAATCACCGAGGAAAACCTTGACAACGACACTATCGAGGTTACCATCGACAACGCGCCCGTCGATTTCGAACAGGACGGCTCTCTCGTTAAGTTCCACTTCGACAACGGCACGCACGAAATCAAAATCAACGCCGGCGACCTCGCAAACAACGCGGCTGATGAGTACACGGTTTACAACCTCACGGTATCTGATAACCCGATCGTACTCTGGTTCGCCAACAAGCCTCTCTTCTTCGCGACAACAGGCGGAGCGCTCGCGCTTATCGCGCTCATCGTATTCCTGCTTGTAAGAAGAAGCAAGAAGAAAGCGCAGCAGTAATCTGATTAAAATTTAATACAGACCCTCCGCGGCGGGCGCGTCCTGCCGCGGAGGGCGGTAACCGTTTTGCAAAAGAGCGGTAAATTGCGCCGGCGCGCGCTTTTGCCCGATTTTGGAAATCACTTTTTTGCAAGACGATTATCTATAGGGCGCGTCTAAAATATTTAGCTGCCCGTAGCCACAAATCTTTCACGGCATATTCTTGCCAAAACTCATCGGTATACGTCGGTATAACTACGTCGTTTTGACAATAATCTACTATAAAATATCCGCACCTCTGCACAACTCTATATTTTTAGAGGTGCCTATAAAAAAAGGGGGGTTCGGTATGATTGAATACGCGACAAACTCTATGATCGGATCAAAAGAAAAAAACGAGGACGCTGTCAGAGCGTTTATTAACCAGCCCTTGGCGGCATACGGCTTCCTTGTTGCCGACGGTCTCGGAGGACACGGAAACGGCGACATAGCGTCCAATTTTGTGGCGGACTGCGTAGGCGCCGCCATCGAGAACGCGCCGTCTGTTGACGGAACCTTTATTGACCAATGCTTCGATACCTCTCAAAAGCTCTTGATGGAGGAGAAGGAGATAAACGGCTACAGCTCGATCAAAACCACGCTGGTGCTCCTTATCATCGCGGACGGCATTGCGAGATGGGGTCATATAGGCGATTCAAGGCTGTATGTATTTCACGAGGGAAAAATGGTCAGCCGCACGTTTGACCACAGCGTGCCCCAGCTTCTTGCTCTCCGCAAGGAGATCAAGGAAAAGGATATAAGGCACCATCCGCAGCGCAGCATGCTTCTCAAGGCGATGGGCTCGGAGTGGTACAGTCCCGAATATGAGATCGATCAGCGCCGCAAAAAAATCCGCAAGGGCGATTCGTTTTTGCTCTGCTCGGACGGCTTCTGGGAGTGGATCGACGAAAAGGAAATGTCGCGGATCATCAAGAAAAAGGAGTCCGCTTACGACACCCTTATGGAAATGAGCGAACTTGTCGGTAAAAACGGCGCCGGCAAGGATATGGATAACTATTCCGCCGTTTTCATCAGAATCAACTAGCCGGGTGATGATATGTCAATTATTCAGTGTGATCAGGGTCATTATTTCGATGATTCACGCGACACGGAGTGTCCGTACTGCAAAAAATTAAAAACCTTTATTATCTCTGAGGACGATTTCGGCGAAAAGCTGACCCAGTATAAGGTGAAGGACGACGATGAAGCGGTAATGACCGAGTCTTACGGCGAGAATGTTGACGAGAACGAAAAGACGATCGGCATTTTCGACCGCGATGAACGCAACCGCCTTACCGCCGGGTGGCTTGTCTGCACCGAGGGAATAGAACGCGGCGCGTCCTACACCATCTATTCGGGCAGGAATTTTGTGGGCAGAGACGAGGGCATGGACGTTGTTCTGCGCGAAGACAAGGGCATTAGCAGAAAGCGCCACTTCTCGCTTGTTTACGACCCCAAGAGCAAAAAATACTACGCCGTTGAGGGCGAAAGCGTTGTGTATATCAACAGCGATCCGCTTTCGGGCAGCAGAGAAATATTTGAGAACGATGTTTTTCAGGCGGGAAGCAGCAAATATCTGTTTATTCCGTTTTGTAAAGGAGACAGAATCTGGACATGAAAAGATTTATTATTCTGATTTTAACCGCGCTGATTGCCGCAGCGTCTGTCGTTACCGCGTTTGCCGACGAAACGGCGAATAATTTCGGCAGGGTCAATATCAATATGCCTGAATTAACTGTCGAGCTCAAGGATACCGATTTGGACGACGCGTCCGAGATCGAGGCTTATCTGGGCGACAGCAAGCTGACTGTTGACGACGCGCATACTTACGACCAGAGTCAGGACACCTCGCGCGTTTATATGCTCGTCGATATTTCGGCGACCATGAACAGATACCGCAATCAGGTGCGCGAGTTTATCAAGAGCTACGCCTCCAGAATGGGCGAGAAGGACGCGCTTGCTCTCGTCACCGTAGGCAACGAGGTCAAGGTGGTGCTCGATGAGACAAACGACGCCTCAAAAATCGCAGAAAAGGTAGACGCCCTCAAGTTTGACGAGGACTACACCCACCTTTGCGACGCGCTCGACACGGTCTATAACAAGGCGGCGGTCACCATGAACGACTACACGAGGTCGTACGTCCTCGCCTTTACCGACTGTGACGACGACACCAAAACCGGCGTGACAGTTCAGGAGATCGCAGACAAGTACAAGTCGCACCAGCTTCCGCTTTTTATTTCGGCGCCGTATAACAACGAGAAGTTCAGCAAAATAGCGCGCGAATCGGGCGGCGGCCTGCAGGTTATTGAAAACCTCGACGAGTTCGATACCTTTACAAATACCATCGACGAGGTTTCGATCCTAAAGCTCAAGGCGGACAACAACAACGCCTCGGGCGAGCAGAAGAATTTGCAGATCAAAAGCGGCGACAAGTCTTACAACATCAACGTTACGGTTTCAAATTCCATCGCGGACAACGAGGCGCCGTCGATCAAGTCGCTCTCGTTTGACGAGCAGAACAACCGCTTTGTCCTCACGTTCTCAGAGAAGGTGACCGATGCGTCCTCAAAGGGCGCTTACTCCGTTACCGATGAGAACGGAAAGAAGTGGACGGTCAAAAGCGCCGAGGCTCAGACTGAGGCGGACTCCGTTCAGCTCGTGATGGAGGATTCGATCACCAACGGCGTTTATACCGTCACGGTCGAGGGACTTACGGACGTTTCGAAGCAGAAAAACCCGCTTTCGGAAAAATCAAAATCGGTTGAGGTTTCCGGAATCGTTCCTCCTCCGCAGGAGCCGATGAACGACGGCTTCGGGTTCCCGCTGCTCATTATCGTCATTGCCGGCGCAGTGCTTGTTGCCGCGGCGATAATCGTGATAGTCATCGTGCTCGCGAGCAGAAACAGACAGACCGTGGACGATTCGATTCCCGAGATAGTGCCTCCTTCCGTCAACGCCGAAAGACCGGGTCAGGAGATCGTTAACGAGTACGGCGGTAATCCCACCACCGTCAGACACCATATTAAAAACGAAAATACCATCAAGCTGCAGCTGAGAGTCAAAACAGGCAACGCGTCGGAGCAGGTTATCAATACCGAGGTTTCGAGCAGCGTCATTGTGGGCAGATCCTCGGTGTGCGAGATATTTATAGACGACGCAAAGCTTTCACGTCAGCATTTCGTGCTTGAAAATATCAATCAGGAGCTTTATATCTCCGATCTCAGCTCCAAGAACGGAACCTTCGTGAACGGCGTCAAAATCGAGAGCAGACGCAAAATTATGAACCGTGACCGTATTCTTGCGGGTCTTTCGGAGATGACGGTCACGATAACGGAGTAGGTGAGATAAATAATGTTACGGTTTGATAACTGCCCAAGCTGCTTTGGTCCTTTGGACGGCAAGTCTGTCTGCGTCAAATGCGGATATTGCTACAGCACCGACAAAAAACAGCCCAAGGGCGTAATTGAGCCGTTTTCAGTTCTGAATGACCGCTACATGGTCGGCAAGGTGCTCGGCAGAGGCGGTTTCGGCATAACCTACATCGCAAAGGATATTTACAAAAATACATTCTGCGCGATCAAGGAATATATGCCGACCGAGTATTCTCAGCGCGATTCGGGCACGGACAGTATCTATCCGCTGACAGATAAAAAATCCCAGTATGTCTTTGCCCACGGCAGAGAAAAGTTCGTTGAAGAAGCCAAAACGCTTTATCAACTGCAAAATAACCCGATAGTCGTTGATATTATCGATTATTTTACGCAGAATAATACCGCCTATCTTGTTATGGAATACCTCGACGGCTGCGATCTGAGAAAGTACGCGCGCGAACACGGAGGCAAGATGGAGCCTAACTACGCTAAGCAGGTGTTCGTCACCGTTGCCAGCGCGCTGATGGAGATCCACAGAAAGAAAATCCTCCACCGCGACCTCAGTCCCGAAAATATTATCGTTACAAATGACGGCGCTATCAAGCTGATCGACTTCGGCGCGGCGAGAAGCTACGTAAGCAGTCAGAACAAGGGAATGTCGATTTTGCTCAAGCCGGGCTTTGCGCCTCCGGAGCAGTACAGCGCAGGCGGCAAGCAGGGTCCGTGGTCGGACGTTTACGCGCTTTGCGCAACGTTCTACAACGTCGTTTCGGGCAAGCAGGTCGTAGACGCGATGTACCGCTACCGCGGCGAGCATCTCGCGACTCTGGCTGAGCTGGGCGTTCACGTCAGCGCCAAAACCTCTGAGGTCATCGACAAGGGTCTGACCCTCGACTACAAGGACAGGTACAAGGACTTTACGGAGCTTCTTTCGGATCTTGATATCGATGTTTCGGACGAAACCGAGAGGAAGCCGTTTAAGCCGCCTGCCAAGCCGCCCGAAAAACCCGAAGGCGTAGACGTAAGGCAGCAGCCGCCGGAGCAGAGGGTGACCTCGGAGAAGAGGGTTTCCTCGGAGAAGCGCACCAACAGCGAAAACCGGGTGGATTCGGAGGACAAAACGGTCAAAACCGATAATCCGCCGGCGGGCAGCCCGAAGGCGTATCTGGCGGTGTATTCGGGCACCCAGTTCCAAAAGCACATTGAACTGCCTGCGGACCGCGAGTTCAAAATCGGAAGGTCAAAGGTCTGCGACTATATCATTGAAGGCGACAGCAACATCAGCCGCATTCACTGCATTGTAAAGTATATTTCGGCAGAGCAAAGGCTGCTCGTCACCGACAATTCTGTAAACGGAAGCTTTTTTGAGGACGGTTACCGTATGCACAAGGGCGTGGCGTATACCATGCGCCCGGGCTACAGCTTTTATGTTGTAAGTCAGACGCACCGTTTCCTTTTGGTAAAAAAATAAACAGACAAAACAGGAGTTAAAATGAATCCATTTGAAAACAACCAGCTGTATAACGACAATGTCACTACAGAGGCAATTGTTCCCGACGAGGAATTGTACGGTGACAATCAGCCGGACGTTAACTTAAATATGAATATCGATCATTTCGATCATCCTGTTGAAATCAAGAGCGGACTGTCATCCGTTATCGGAGCCCGCTCGGCGCAGCAGGACGCCGCGCGCGTTGACAACGAGTATATGTACATTGAAAACAATGTGTTTCTCGCCGTAATGTGCGACGGCATGGGAGGAATGTCAGGCGGAGAAATCGCCAGCAACCTGTGTGTGTCCAAGATGTTCGAGGCGTTTTACTGCGTCAACGTCAAGGGCAGGGTGCCTTCCTTCTTTAAATTTATGGTAGAGAATATCGACAAGATGATCTACAACCTTACCGACGACAAGGGCAGACCCATGCACTCAGGCTCAACGCTTACGAGCGTTATTATCGAGGGCAGCGATCTGTACTGGGTGTCGGTCGGCGACAGCCGCATTTTCATTAAACGAAGCAACGAGATGATGTGCGTTACCGAGGATCACAACTACGGCACAATTCTCGACAAAAAGGCAAGGCGCGGTCAGATCTCGCGCGAGGAAGCCGCTGCCGACCCCGAAAGAGCCGCTTTGGTCAGCTACATGGGCATCGGCGGAGTTCCCTATATCGACATCAACCCCTATCCCTTCCCGCTTATGAACGGCGACACCGTTCTTTTGTGCAGCGACGGGCTTTACCGCGCGCTGTCCGAACCCGAAATGCTGAGAATAATCAGCTCCTACGACAATAATATGCAGCAGGCAGCCGAGGCGCTTACCGCAGCCGCTATTGCCAAGGGAAAGCGTCATCAGGACAACACGACCGCTGTTCTGGTGAAGTACTGTGAGAGAGTTAATAATTCGGCAGGCTTTTGAATGCCGTGAAAAATAAGATTTTTTTATTAAAGGAGACTTTTGTATGAACTTAGTAAGATGTATGAACGGACATTTCTACGACGCAGAACGTTTTTCAGAATGCCCCCACTGCAACCAGACGACAATCAGCACCGTTAATCAGGGCGAGAACGGCCCCGATTACACCCTGCCGATCAATCCTCCCGCCGAGACCGGCGCAGGCTTAAACGAGATCGTTAACAACGCCAAGGGCGACGAGGACGCTCAGAAGACGATCGGCTATTTCGGCGCGATTCCCTCCGAGCCTGTAGTAGGCTGGCTGGTTTGCATCGAGGGCAACCACTTCGGCGAGGACTTCCGCCTCAAGACCGGCAAGAACTTCATCGGCAGATCCGAGGTTATGGACGTTGTGCTCAGCGGCGACTCCTCTGTTTCAAGAGACAGACACGCCATTATCGTTTACGAGCCCAAGAGCAACATCTTCCTCGTACAGCCCGGCGATTCCAAGGAGCTTTTCTACCTCAACGACGAAGTAGTTCTCTCCGCTCAGAAGATCGGCGCCAACGATATTCTTTCTGTCGGCGATTCCAAGCTTATGTTTATTCCTTGCTGCTCCGAGAAATTTACATGGGACGTAACCAAAAAAGATGTGAAATAAGATTGCACCAATTTAGAAGGGATTGATGATTTGTGGAAGCAATCAGAATCAGAAGTATGACGCTGTACATATTGTTTATTGCTCTCAGCGCCGTATTGATCACATTAGGCTTTATTCTGTCCTTAATTCCGATTTTAGGAAGTTTCCTGCTTTGGACAGGTATTGCAATGTATACTGTTAATACGATATACAGAATTCACTTTTTCTACAGCCTTTCTCTCGACGTTGACTCTGTTTGCAGAGGCGACGGCAGAGAGTCCGGCAGTTATGTGGCAGCTGCTGCGCTCAGCACCCTTACCTTTGGCCTGTACGACATCTACTGGACCTACAAAATCGGTCAGAGACTGCATGCCAACGCACCCAGATACGGTTTTAAAATGATAGAGACCGGCAAGGATATCGCGCTTCTCCACGCGTTCAGCTTTGGCTTTGTGTCCGCCTATGAGCTGCTCAAGAACATGAATAAAATCGCTAAGGTTTATAATCAGTTCGGAGCGAAAGGCTTGAACGGAGGTGCGATGTAATGATCATTCAAAGAAGAAATCTTCCTGTTTTCATTCTTCTGAACTGCCTCACGCTCGGTATCTACGGCGCGATCCAGTCAAACAAAATGGGAAACGAAATAAACGCTCTCTGTAAGAACGACGGCGAACAGCCCGGAATGGGTTACTTCGGCGCTCTGTTTATCCGCGCAATCCCCGCATTTTTCGGAATTCTGGTGGGTCTTGTTGCGGGCATTATTTCAACAAGCCTTGTGAGCATGCGCTATTCTTACCTTTCCTTCGGAGTTTTCGGAGACTACTACAGACAGCTCCGCAATTACCAGATCGGTCTGATTTTCGCCAACATCCTTGTTTTCGTTGTTTTCTTCACGCTTATCGGACATCTGGCAAGCGGAATTTATCACAAGTACTGGTGGTTTAAGCAGACCTCGCGTCTGCAGCTGAACGCAAACCGCTACAACATGGAAGTAAGAGAAAAGGGTACCGATCACTTTATGTTCCGTACCGCAACAGAGGTTCCGCTGCTTCCGGCTACTATCGCGCTCAAGTGTGCGGCGCTTCTGCTTCCCACGCTCATGTGCTTCCTTATCTGGTTCGGCTCACCCATTTTCGCGCTTATCCTGTTCACGCTCTTTGTGATGATCTTCTGTATTTTCGGCACAGAGCTTACCGCGGGTTCCTGCTTCTCTCTCTCAAGAGTTATCAAGACCCTCAACCGCTACTCCGCGGTTTACAAGAACGGCATGAAGCCCTTCGATCCCATGGCGTACGAGTATTATCCCTGCGCCGACAGCACCTATCCCGCTGTTCTTCCCGATATCCTCGCAGGCAAGTTCGTCGCTCCTCCCCAGGTGGTTCCCGAACCCGTGCCCGACGAGTGGGATCTTGACAACGAGATAGTTGAGGAAAAAACCATTCCCAAGTACGGCTGCATTGTAGGCGTTAAGGGTTCATGCTCGGGCTACAACTTCGACCTCAATCCGGGCGAGGAGATCATTATCGGTAAGGACGCAAAGGTTTCGAACGTGGTTATCGACCCGGCGTACAAGGAAATCAGCCGCAAGCACGTTTCTGTTGTTTACGACGCCGAGAGAGACGTTTACCGCGTTACCGACTACTCCTCTAACGGCACATGGGCCGACGAGCAAAGACTGATCAGAAATGAGACGATAAACCTCAGAAGAGGCACGGTTCTGAAGCTTGCCAACGATAAGAACGTCTTCAGACTCGGCTGATATTTTTCGTGAACCGGCATGAAAAAATTATTGATTTGCATTGTTGCGGCGTTTGCCGCGGTATCGGTAATACCGGGCTGTGCTCCGTCCGGCAGCGTAACCTCCGGCTCTGAGTCGTCGGAGGCTGCCAATCATGCCTCGGAGTATGACAATGCATCGTTTGCCGGAGAAGCAGACGCGTTGTCGGACAAAAACGCGGCAGCCGGGGGTAACGGAGGTTCTGAGTTTGACCCCCAAAAGGCGATAAGAGGGGTAAAAGCCAAGACCTACGACTTTAAAAACGCCTACTCCCAGGTGCTTGCGATGGTTATCGGCAACAATTCGGATTATGACTGCGAGCTTAACGTGTCGGTTGAGTTTTACGACGATGACGACGAGCTTGTTGATACCGAGGAGGCGTCCGTGGACGTATTCTCCGCAGGTACCGAAAACGCGCTGATCTTTTATTCGAAAAGCGAGTTTGCAGTCTATAAATATAAGCTGAAGGTCAAAGAAAAAAGCGAGTATTACGGCAGTGTTAATCAAAACCTATCGTGCGAGGTATCAGAACATACAGACGAAGCGATAATCAGCGCGACCAACAACGGAACAACAACTGCGTCATATGTTGAGGCCACGGCGTTGTTTTTTAAGGACGACGAGCTGGTCGGCGCAGGAAGCAGTTATGTTGTAGATGATGAATTTGAAATAAAACCAGGACGAACGGAAAAATGCACAATATCCTGCTTTGAGAATTTTGACTCGGTACAGGTTTATTTAAACGGTCGAGAAATCGCTTACTGATAAATTAGTTTATTATTTGCGGGCAGGAGATGACTTTCATCTTCTGCCTGCGCTTTTTTAGGGGTAATAAAATTGCGTCAAAACGGGAGTTCGCACTCACCGGCGCTTTTTTGTGGTGGAGATTATGAAAAAGCTATATGTAGTAAAAAGCGTTTGCTCGGTTTTGATGGCAGGCGCAATGATCTGCGCGGCGGTTTTGGCAGGCTGCGCACCTCCCGGCGAGATCTCAGAGCCGACTTTTAACGAAGAACATACGGGTGAGATCCGGTATTACGAAACGCCCGGCGAAAACGTTGTCAGGAGCGACGACACCGGACTTACCTTTGCAAATAACGAAATACTTCTGACCGCCTCCGACAGCGCGTCGTACAGCGACATCCGGAGTCTTGCCGCAGAGTACGGCGCCGAGATAAAGGGTTACATAGAGGTGGTCGGCGACTATCAGCTCGTTCTCAGCGAGAAAAAAACCGAGAAGGAGCTTAACGAAATAATCGATGAGCTGCGCAAAAGCGAGCTGGTTGAGGACGCGTCTCTGAACGTGATGACCGGCTCCGGCCTGAACGCGTTCACTCCCAACGATGAGCGCTGGAAAGACGAGTGGGACGACGAGAACAAGCCCGACGGCGAAAACTGGGGTCTTGAGGCGATCAGGTGCCCGACCGCGTGGGAGAGCTTCAACAGCATGACCACAAACGCGGTCAACGTCGGCGTGCTGGACGCGGCGTTCTTCTCGGAGCACGAGGATCTGCGCTTCAACGGGCTTTATGTGAATCCCGCGAACGACTATTTCAAGAGCAAGAGCAAGGACAAAAACGGCGGTTCCGAAAGTCCTTACGACCGCGCTTACAGCGGAATCTGCCACGGCACCCACGTTGCCGGCACGATCGGCGCGCACCACAACAACGGCGTAGGCATAACCGGCGTTTATCCGCTGAGCCAAAACCATATGTACGGCGCTTCGGTGTTCGGTCTGGACGAGGACAACGCGACCTCGCTTCAATCGGCTGCCGAGCAAAAATGCCTGATGGCTGAGCTGCTTGTCAGAAACTGCAGGGTGATAAATTACAGCATGGGCTTCGGCGACGAAGGAATAATTTACGCCGCGATGCAGAACAACGAGAGCGCGCTTAACGTTATCCACACTTGCTCGGGGATCATGAGCGGCTTCTTGTCAAAAATGAGGACGAAGGGCTATGACTTTGTTATCGTGACCGCCGCAGGCAACGACTCCGCTTACGGTTACGAGAGCGTTGAGGTCTCGGACGAGCATCCCTACGGCTACAAAAAGATCTCAGGCAGCACGGATATGGAATGCCTGTACAATAACGTTTTTTCGAACATCGACAACGAGGATCTGAAAAACCGCATTATCGTTGTCGGCGCGACGGAGCTTGTGAAGAACAAGAACGTCGGTTTCTTCCGGTGGAAGGACGTTTATCAGAGAGCCGGATTCAGCAACGAGGGCGAACGGCTCGACGTTATGGCGCCCGGCAAGGGAATTACGAGCACCGGTCTTACCGAATCGGCTGAGTCCGACTATCTGACCGGCTGGCAGGGAACCTCTATGGCGTCGCCGCATGTCGCCGGCGTTGCCGCTATGGTCTGGTCGGTCAACAACAGCTTTACCGGCGCAGAGGTCAAGCAGATCATCTGCGATTCCGCGACCGTCGATATCGAGGACAGCAGAGCCAAGATGATCAACGCTGCCGAGGCTGTCAGGCGCGCCGGAGAAAAAAGCAATCAGTCCGTCAGCAGTAACGTCGAAAACAACGGCGTTCTGATCGCCGGCGGCTACATAAAAGAGGACGGGGAACAAAAATTCCTCGGAGGCTGCGGGGTCAAGGTCTACAAGGCAGGCACAACGGAGCTTGTTGAGTCCGGCACAACCGACGACGACGGCTCGATAGAAATGAACCTCAGCGTCGGAAAATACGACGTTGTGTGCACTCACGACGGCTACACCGACGGCAAACGCGAAAATGTTGAGATAAAATACGCCAACGTGACCTATGCGGACGTCGAGCTTAAACCCGTTGTCACCTCGTTCAGCACTCCCGACGAAATGACGCTCACGGTGGGTCATCTCGCGCTTATCGAGCCTGAGATCGAGCCGTCGGGCAGCGGCAGCTACTCAATTAAGTGGAGTTCATCTGACGAATCCGTGGTGACCGTCAACCCGACGGGCGAGTACGGAACTCTGCGCGCGCTCAAAAAGGGTACGGCGACGATAACCGCGGAGCTTGAGAGCGGCGGCAAGACCTTTACCGCGACAACCTCTGTCCGCGTTGCCTCTCAGGGCAGAGATACCGTTTTGGTTCTCGATATGTCCGGCAGCATGAACGGCACTCCGCTGACCGAGCTCAAGGAAGCGGCTAAAAAGTTCTGCGACGATCTGCTGCTTGACGAGTTCAACAACCGCGTGGCGATCGTGCGCTATGACGATACAATAGACTATCACGACTTTTCGGGCAACACCGAAGAGCTGAAATCATATATTTCGGGCGTATACTCCGGCGGCGCCACCAACATGAGCGGCGCTCTTGACAAGGCTGAGGAGCTGCTCGACAACGGCGGCGAGGAGGATCACATCAAAAACATCGTCGTGATGGCTGACGGCCTGCCAAACAGAGGCACCAAGAGCAATTCAGGCTCCGCCGGGATTTCCGGCAGCTCATCCTCGGTCGCATTCGCAAACGGCGTTGTGGATACCGCGCAGCGCATTATGAATAAGTACAACATGTACAGCCTCGGATTCTTCCACTCGGTTTCCGGCACAGAATACAACAACTGCGTGCAGCTTATGGGCAAGCTGACGAATATGCCCGACGGCTATCACGAGGTCAAAAACGCCGAGGATCTGCAGTTTGAGTTCGGCGACATCGCGACGGATATCTCCGACGGCTCCAAAATCATCATCAACATCGCCTGTCCGGTAGATGTAAGCGTCAGCTTCGACGGCGAGACCCTCTCGAGCGCCGAGGATGATTATAACGACAAGACCTCGTTCGGAAAGCTCGAGGTTCTCGGCTCCAAGAAGGACGTCAAGGTTCTCGCGCTCGACAGCGACAAGAAATACGACGTTGACATCAAGGGCACCGGCGAAGGCACAATGGACTATCTCGTCAACTACATGAACAGCAGCGACGAGGTGGAGGATTACCGCAACTTCAGCTCGATCCCGATTTCGGATTCAACAAAAATCAGCACCGCCACCGACAACAGCTCCAAGGTGAAGCTTGACGTTGACGTCGACGGCGACGGCAATGTGGATATCGTCTACGAGGCGGACAGCAAAAGCTCCGCCGAGATAACCGTTAACAACATCGAGACCACCGCCGCCACCGAAGCGCCCTCAACCGCCGCGCCGACTGTGCAGTCGACGCAGCCTCAGCCGCAGAATACCGGCGGTCCGCCTGTGATGATGATCGTGGTAATTGCGATAGGAGTATTGATAATTCTCGGCTTGATCATAATTTTGGCTGCAGCCGCGTCTGCGAGAAACAAGTCCGCAGACAGCTATGAGATCCCGGTCATCAGACCCGAACCGCCCGAAATCAAGCCTGCGCAGCAGCCGAATCAACCCGTCAATCAACCCGTCAATCAACCTGTCAACCGACCGGTTAACAGACCTGCCGAAAAACCTGCGAACCAGTTTGCTCAGAGCGACATTGAAAACGCCGACGCCGCAATCGAGGTGCTTTCGGGCAGCATGAAGGGTATGCGCGTTCCGATAAACGACGGCGAAACTATCGTGCTCGGCAAGAGCGCCCAGAGCTGTCAGCTGGTATTCGACAATTCCTACGAATCGGTCAGCCGCGTTCACTGCATTGTGAGCTTCGACCGTGCGCGCAGAGCGTTCAGGGTAACGGATATGTCGACCAACGGAACATATCAGTCAGGTCACATCCGTCTTGTCAAAAACCAAAAGACTACGATAACCAGCGGAACACTGCTCAGCTTGTGCGACGATAAATGTATTGTAAGGCTTGTGATCCTGAACAGTTAACCGCAAAAATGCTTTTTGTACAAAATCAGGCTGATTATCTCTGTAATCCGGAGATAAAAATATATTCAATAATAAAAGGAGAAAAAGAATGAAAAAAAGAGTAATATGCGCAATTCTGGCGGCTATGATGGTTGCCGGCGCCATGTCAGGCTGTTCGTTGATCCCGATGTTTATGAGTAACTCAGGCTCTGAGCAGCAGGAAAGCTCAAAGGCGGAAAGCAGCTCGAAGGTTGAAAGCAGCTCAAAGACAGAGAGCAGCTCAAAGGCTGAAAGCTCGTCGGCAAAGGTTGACGTTTCGTCGAGCGAATGGAAACCCTCGCTGACTGCAAGCAAGGTCGGAAGCGTTAATAATTCGGACATCTACAGCATAGACTTCTCAAGTGCGGGCGGCGCATACAAAACAAAGAGCAAGAAGTACGGCGTTCTCTCTCTCGACGGCAAGCACGACACCGGCGCTAAGTACTACTACGCAAAATCGGCTAAGAAGGAATCTGAGGATTCGCAGATGACCAAGGGATATTTCAACGTATATTCCGAGGAGCCCGGCGAGGATAATCCCAATGTATGCGGTCTTGTCGACAGCGAGGGCACCGAGGTGCTTCCCTGCAAGTACGGCTACATCAGCATTCTGAACAGCCGCTACGCCCGTGTTATTACGGTATCGGAAAAAACCGAGGACAAGGATAAGGCTCTGTATTATATTACCGACAAGTTCGTTTCGCTTTCTCCCGACGAGGGCGACACAATGTACGAGGGCAAGTGGGAAATCTACGATATGCAGAAAAAGGAGTTTGTCAGCGGCGTTTCGGGCACCCGTCCCTACAGCATTGACGCAAAGGGCAGCTTTATCGAGTATCACAACGACAAGGGCGACAGCGTTACCGCAGACGCTACAGGCGCTGCTGTTACCGACGGCAGAACCATCTTCTCCGACGGCTCTTATGTGCTTGAGAAGAACGGCGCTTCCACCGTTTACGACACCGACGGCAACAAGCTCTTCGACTTCAGCACCAAGGACTATTCGATCAGTTCCTTTGACTATTACTACTATACCGCGCGTTCCGGCGATTATCCCGATATCAAGTACTCCCTCATAGACAAAACCGGCAAAAAGGTATCCGCCGACTTTGACAGCTCTATCTATCAGGTATTCCCCGATTTCATCGCTCTCGAGGATAAGGTTTGCTCTCTCGACGGCAAAACCGTTATGACCGGCAAGTACCTCAGATCGGATAAGGTTCTCAAGGACGCTTACTACTCTTATGACGACGATAAATACACCGTATTTGACGTTAAGGGCAACGTGCTCTATGAAGGTGCAAACAAGGATGACGATCTTACCAACAACGACTTCCTGATTTCCAAGAAGAGCGGCAACGACAGAGTTTACTACAATTACGCAAGCGGCGCCTTTGACATCACGGCAAGCTATCTGGGCGACTGGCTTGTAACCAAGACCGAGGGTCAGGTCACAAATCTTATCGACGTACGTTCCGGCAAGGTTATCGCCGAGAATTACAGCAGATACTCCCTTCAGAACGGAGATGACGGCGTAAGATACGTCATCGCGTACAACAGCGTTAACGGCTCGACCAGCAACGGAAACTACGACGTTTTCGCCATTTCCTGATTATAATGACTGACGCGCAGGCTATTGCGCGAAGCAGGCGGGTGCGGTAAGCGCGGCGTATTGCTCTCCGAAACGCTGCCGCACCCGCGGTAATAAATTTCCGACAGCAAATATAATCATTTTGGGTGAATAAATAATGAGAAGAGATTTAGTTTATTTTTATCCCTGTCCGAAGGACGCGGTGTTTAACGCCTTCCTGCGGACGGCAAA
The DNA here is from genome assembly GCA_902765625.1 of uncultured Ruminococcus sp. Lineage (GTDB taxonomy): Bacteria > Bacillota > Clostridia > Oscillospirales > Acutalibacteraceae > Ruminococcoides. The sequence continues at coordinate 54,341 of CACXAO010000003.1, forward strand.
CGAAAAATTCGGCAAGAACTGTAAAAAAGACCCGAACGGCAATTCAATATCCTTCGGCTTGAATTTCTCGTTCAGGTACAATATGAACGGCGGCGCATGCACGATCCACTTTATGCCGTATCAAAACGGCACGGCCATCAACCTGAGATACTCGATAGTTCAGGCGTTCGGCGCGCGCTACAAGCGCCATGCCGCAGAGATGACCGCTTACGCAAACAACATTCTCAAAGCTACCGGCAAGCCGATGAAGCTTGACGTTAACGCCTTTTTGAGCTATGCCGCAACCGGAAATCCTCAGCAGGCGGCAGCTCCCGGCGGCGCAGCCGCACCCGTTCAGCCGCCCGTTCAGGCTCCGGCTCAACCGCCCGTTCAGGCACCGGCGCGTCCTCAGCCGCCCGTTCAACAGCCGCGTGCAAATCAAAAGACCGCGCAACAATCCGAACCGCCGTATCGCGCTGTCGGTCAGTCGGCAAATCAGCCGTCTCAGTCGCTGGCGTTCTGTCCGGAGTGCGGCAAAAGAGTTCCCGGCGACGCGGTATTCTGCGCTTTTTGCGGAAGTCCCATGGAAACGCAGACGCAGCTGCATATTGAAGCGCCGCCTGTTCCGCAGCCAAAGCCGCAACCAAAGCCGCAGCCGCAGCCTAAACCTCAGGCTCAGCCGCAGCCAAAGCCTCAACCACAGCCACAGCCGCAGCCTAAACCTCAGGCTCAGCCGCAGCCAAAACCGCAGCCGCAGCCTAAGCCGCAGCCTAAGCCTCAACCCAGACCTCAGGTTCAGCCGCAGCCTAAGCATCAGCCCAGACCTCAGGTTCAGCCGCAGCCGCAGCCAAAGCCGCAGCCAAAACCGCAGCCGCAGGTTCAGAAAAAATCGCATCCTGCACCCTATACAAGCCCTCAGGTCAAAGCGCGCAGCTACGACGGAGACGTTTGTCCTAAGTGCGGCACCATCATTCCGACCGGCGTCAGGGTTTGTCCCAAATGCGGCGGAAGGAATCCTTTCTGCAAGTAAAGTAAAAAGAGTAAAAAGCGACCGTCGCCGGAATTTCCGTGACGGTCGCTTGGTTTTTACATTTAATTTTTGAAGGAATCGCGGTACGCGCCCATGATCTTCAGGTTTTCGTTTTCGTAGGTGTTCAATCGGGAAATAACTACGTCCATACTGGTTGTGTTGGGGTTGTACCATGTTTTGGACTCAAAGTAGCTCTTGCTGGGTTCCTTTTTAAAGGTGTAGCCGTGCCTTGCGTAGATTTCATTGATCGCCCACTGGATCTCCTCCGCCGACATCCACGAGATATCGCTCTTTGAGATGTAGCGCGACGCAGTTCTCAAATTATAGCGGTCCTGAGTTGTTGGATCGTTTCCGTTGTCCGGGTGACTGGTTGACGATGAAGTCTGAGGTGGATCGGTAGGATCAACTTTTTTGGTAGGCGGCTGAGTCGGATCGGATGGCTTTTTGCCTCTCGAGATAACAAAGGTTACGGTGTCGCCTTTTTGCGCCTTGGTGTCCTCCTCGGGCGACTGGGAAATAACGTAATCCTCGGGCACGTCGTCGCTGTACTCAAATTCAGCCTTGTATTTCAGGCCTAATTCCGAGATGGCGTTGTACGCGTCGGATGATTTTTGACCTTCAATATTAGGAACACGGATAACCGGCTCTGTTGTAGGCTCGGTTGTCGGCTCTGTTGTAGGCGCGGCTGTCGTTTCGGCTGCACCGAACAGGTTGAAGCCTCCGCCGGAGTTGTTGGACGCCAGAAGTATCGCAATGGCGGCGATTATGCCGATGACAAGCACCGACGCGACGATCACAATCACCGCGATCAGACCCTTGTTGCTCTTGGGCGGCTCGTCCGAGACAAACTGGTTGGTGTTCGGAACGTTTTGCTGAACATACTGGTTTTGCGCGTAAGCACCGTACCGGGTGTTTGGCGTAACGGGCGGCATATCGGGCACGCCTACCGAGGTCGGCGCGTCGGGAGAAACCGTCCGGTTGTTGTAGTTCACGGGAACGACCATGTTGTCGAAGCCCCTCACAGACCTGCCCATATGAGATACCTTTGATTTATAAATGCGGTCGTTTTCAGTGGTCTGCGCGATCTCGTTCTCGATCTGCGAATTTGAGCCTAAGCTCACGGTTAGCTCCTGTCCGTTCAGAGCGTCCTCGATCAGCTCGATCAGCTCGGTCATACTGCGGCAGCGGTTGTCGGGATAAATCGCCATGCCGTAAAGCAGAATGTTCTGGCACTGCTCGGGCATATCGATACCCAGCTCGCCGGGGGTTTTGAGGGTGTCCTTCATTACGCGGTTAAGACAGTCCACGGGCGTTTTGCCGGTGATACATTTGTACATCGTGGCGCACAGCGCGTAAACGTCTGTCCACGGACCCTGATTGCCGGTGCTGCTGTGCTGCTCGTACGGGGTAAAGCCGTGCTTGAGCATTACCGACATGGTTTTCTTTTCGGCTCCGGTGTAGTACCTCGCAGCGCCGAAGTCCATCAGCTTGAGCGAGTTGTCGTTCGCGAACATAATATTATCGGGCGAGATATCTCTGTGGATAATGCCCTCGGCGTGCATTTTTTTGAGGGCGTACATTATGGGCAGCATAAGTCTGAAAATCTCGTCGTACCTGAAAACGCCCTTGTTTTTGACGCGTGACGCGAGCGTACCGCCCTCGATATACTCCATAACGATGTAGGTGGTGTTGTTCTCGTTAAAATAATCGCGAACGTCGACAATACCCTTTTCGGACGAGAACTTGGCAAGGCTCTTTGCCTCGCGAAGAAACTGCTTTTTGCTGTCGTTAAAATATCTGCCCTGAGCGTTGTTGATAAACGTGACGTAGTTTTTAACGGTGCTGCTGCGGTTTGCGTAGCCGTTGGGATAAAACTCCTTGATGGCGATCTTCAGCTCGAGATTGAGGTCAAGACCGATATACGTTATGCCGAAGCCGCCCTCGCCGATCGCCTGACCGACAAGATACTTGCCGTTAAGCACGGTGCCGCAGACCAGCTGGTGCTCGGCGTTTTGTACCGAAGCAGCCATGCCGCAGAACGGGCACTTAACGCTGCCGTCGGCTATTTTGCTCATACAATTATAGCAATACACTTTTATGCCTCCGGATGGTGAAATGTTACCGGCGCCGTGCGGAAAATCCTGCCGCACAGACCTCACCGGTTTTAAAAATAGTATAGTCCGATATTATTCTATCATATTTTACATAATTCGGCAATAGATTTTGAGCGAATTTTTGCGCTAAATTTAATAAAATTATTCTTAGTTATTGTATAAATATATTTATTTGTTTTATATTTTGCCGTACACTTCCGTTTGAAATGTAACGCAGAGGCAAAATTGCCTATCGATAAAAATATCAGAATAAAAAATAACTTTTTTGTGCGATTTACTGCACAAAACGGAAAATGTGTGTTATAATAGCCATGTAATACGATTTTTGACTTATGGTTCCGCCGGAAAACCGCGGCGGTCAACGCGAAGGAGCGATACCATGCTGTATACAGAGCTTACCAAAAAGGCGCTTAAAATCTCGTTTGAGGCGCACAAAAACCAGCTTGACAAAAGCGGGATGCCGTATGTTTTCCACCCGTTTCACCTCGCCGAGCAGATGGACGACGAGTACTCGACCTGCGTCGCGCTGCTTCACGACGTTGTTGAGGATACCGGTATCACGCTTGAGGACTTAAAGGCGCAGGGCTTCCCGGAGGAGGTAACCGACGCGGTCGCTCTTATGACTCACGACGACGGCACGCCGTATTTTGAGTACGTAAAAAATCTGCGCAGCAATCCTATCGCGAAAAAGGTCAAGGCGGCGGATCTTGCGCACAACAGCGACCTTAGCCGGCTGGATTACGTAGACGATAATGCGCTCGCGCGTGTTGAAAAATACCGCAGAGCAATGGAAATTTTAGCCGAATAAATAACGAATTCATATTCTGAGGTGAATTATGAGCAATAGATACAGGATTCTGATCTCTACCGACAGCGGCAGCGTCAGAGAAGCCAACGAGGACAATTTTATTTTTAACGGCACGATAAAACGACCCGGCGATGAGGCGCAGCATTTCAGGGCGAGAGATACCGGCGAACCGATTCTCTGCGCCGTTTTTGACGGAATGGGCGGCGAAAAAGGCGGCAAGGCTGCTTCGGAGATAGCTGCGCGCGTTGCGCTGAAGTTCTACGAGTACCTCGCCGAGGGCAACCTCAGAGCTGCCGACAATATTCAGGACTACGTTTCAAACTGCAACAGCCAGATCAGCCTGTTCATGGAAAAGTATAAGTACAAGCGCGGAGGCTGCGCGTTCGCGATGGTTTATCTGCACGACGGTATCGCCGAGCTTTTCACAATGGGCGATTCGCGTATTTACCTGTACCGCCGCGGCTGTCTTATCCGCGTTTCAAGAGACCACACCCTCGCTCAAAAGAAGTACGAGGCAAACATCTTTACCCGCGAGGAGGCGGACGAAAGCTCCGAAAGCCATATTCTGACCAGATTTTTGGGTATGGACGAGGATTCCGAGGACTTCTGCGCCGAAGCGTACCGCGAGGTCAGTCTCGGCAAGGGCGACAAGCTGCTGATCTGCAGCGACGGTCTTTATAATATGTGTAACGACAGAGAGATTTTTGAGGTTCTCTCGGTGCCTGAGCAGCCTTATACGATCCAGCTGGTCAGCAAGGCTAAGGAACGCGGCGGCGAGGACAACATCACCTGCATTCTTATCGAACCTGATAAAACCGCCGCGCAGTAACGACGCGCTGCGCAGATAAAGAGGGATAATATGTATTGCTACAACTGCATGACCAAGCTTCCGGGCGGAGCCGAGTTTTGTCCGCAATGCGGCAAAAGCGCCGTGCCCGATGAAATACCGCATCATCTTGCTCCGCAGACGGTGCTTAACGGCAAGTATCTTGTCGGAAACTCGATCGGCGAGGGCGGCTTCGGCATAACCTATGTCGGCTTAGACCTCAACCTTAACCTGAAAATCGCGATCAAGGAGTTTTTTCCGAACGGCTACGCCAACAGAAACAACAAGGTGACAAACAAGGTCACTCTCAATTACCAGAAAGAGGGAGAATACTTCAAAAACGGCAAGGAGCAGTTCCTTCGCGAGGCGCGCAGCCTTGCAAAGTTCTCGCGCGAAAAGGGAATTGTCGACGTGAGGGACTTCTTTACGGAGAACGACACCGCCTACATAATCATGGACTACGTCGACGGCGAAACGCTCTCTCAGCGCCTTAAACGGCAGGGCGTTTTTCAGCCTGACGAGCTGTTCCGGATGATGCTCCCTATCATGCGCTCACTTGAGAAGATCCACAGCGAGGGGATCATTCACCGCGATATCTCTCCCGACAACATCAAGATCTCGGAGGACGGCAGCCTTACGCTGATGGATTTCGGTTCCGCGAGGTATTTTACCGGCGCGCAGAAAAAGACCATGTCGATCATGCTCAAGCCCGGCTTTGCGCCTTACGAGCAGTACAGCACAACCGGCAACCAGGGTCCGTGGACTGACGTTTACGGCCTGTGCGCGACGATCTATAAATGTATCACCGGCAAAACTCCGCCTGATTCGCTCAACCGAACTCAGCGCGACCCGATTCAGACGCCCTCCGATCTCGGCGCCGCGATCAGCGAACCGCTGCAGAATGTGCTGATGTACGGCCTTGCGATCTACCCCGAGAACCGCTGTCAGAATATGACCCGTCTTATTGAATTATCAACGGCGGCTCTGCAAAACCCGGGTCAGGAACAGACGCTTATAATCAACAGCGGCGTCAGCGACGATATCAACCGCACGCGTATCACCGACGAGAGGTACAAGACGATGTTCGGCGAAGGCTCAGGTTTGGCCGCGGTTCCCGGCGGACAGGAAAACGTGCAGCTCCAGCCGGTCGTTCCCGAGAAGAAAAAGACCAACACGGCGCTTGTTGTAACGCTCGTTGTAATTTCGGTTCTCGCCGTGGCGATAATCGGAGTAGTAACGGCGCTTCTTGTCAATTCAAATAAGCAGGACGACAGCGCCGAGCCATCAACTACCGCTGCCGCAGCTACCGAAGCCCCGACCTCCGCAAGCGACGGGAAAACCGAAACTACTGCTGACAGCGACAAGGTCAGGATGATCGACGTTACGGGCAAAAAGCTCTCGGACGCCACCGGCGAGCTTGAGGAGCTGGGCTTTAAGGTCGAAACCAAATATCAGGAAAGCGAAGAGATCGCCGAGGACTACGTTATCAGCCAGAGCATTGAGGCTGACCGCGAAATCAAAAAGGGCAGCACCATCCTGCTTTATGTGGCTAAGGAGCCCCAGAAGCAGGCGTCGGTCAACTACGAGTCCAACAACAAGGTCAGCGACGCGACGTATTTTTCGAGTGCGTCCGCAAGCTCTGTTCTGCCCGATCAGCAGGGTTACAACTACAGTCCGCAGAACGTTCTTAACGATAACTCGGCGTGCTGGGTCGAGAACGCTTCGGGCTGCGGAATCGGCGAATGGATAAAGCTCGATCTGCCCGAAGCCCAAAGACTGAGCGGTCTTAGGATAATAAACGGCTATGTGGGTACCGAAAAGCAGTACGCCTACAACAGCAAAATCAAAAAGCTCAAAATCGAGTTCTCCGACGGTCAGTCCACAACCGTCGACCTCAAGGTTTTCTCACCGTCAGAGAGAAATTCGGTTCAGGTCATTACGCTCAGTCAGCCGGTCGTCACCGAGTACGTTAAGCTGACGATCATGGACGCCGAGGCAGGCGATTGCCCCGATACCTGTCTGAGCTATGTCGCTCCGTTCTGATTTGGTGGCTGATATGAAAACTGTAATAAAATCCGCGGCGGCCGTGTTAATGGCGTCGCTTGTGCTGCTGCTTGCGGCGTGCTCGGTAAAACCGGCGCCCGAAAGCTCATCTGATCAGACGACCTCAAGCTCAGGCTCCGCTGAACAGACTGCGTCCGAAACCTCGGCGGATCAGACTGCGGCTGAGCTGAAAGCCGAGGTGAGCGTAGCTTCTCAGAACGAAACCGAAGCGCCGGCCGAGGCTCAGAAAGAAATCAGCGGCGAGCGTTCTGACCCGGGCGATATTTACGACGCGACGGGCTTTGTTTCGGTCACCGACGTTGTACCCGACGTTATCCTCGAAATCAGGTACTACTCAACGTACAATTTTATCGGCGACAGGGTCAGGGGTTACGAGGAGCCGGTTGCGCTGCTCTCAAAGGAGGCTGCATACGCCCTCAAAAACGCCGCCGATACTCTCAGGGAGAAGGGCTACCGCCTGAAAATATTCGACGCTTACCGTCCGCAGACCGCCGTCGACCACTTTGTCGAGTGGGCTGAGGATTTGGACGACGTAAGAATGAAGCAGTACTTTTATCCCGAGCTTGACAAGTCCGTGCTGTTTGACTACGGCTACATCGCGCGTTATTCCGGCCACAGCCGCGGCTGCACCGTCGACCTCACCCTGTTCGATATGGATACGGGCGAAGAGGTGGATATGGGCGGCAGCTTCGACTACTTCGGAGAGTTGTCGCACCCGGATTATCCGGGCGTTACCGAACAGCAGTACAAGAACCGCATGCTGCTACAGGACGCAATGACCGGCTGCGGTTTCCGTGCCTGTCAGACCGAATGGTGGGATTTCAAGCTGATTGACGAGCCGTACCCGGATACGTATTTCTCATTCCCGGTCAGTCTGGATTCGCTCAAATACTGACGCTATTAATTTGTTCTCCTTATTTATATATATCTGAAAACCAAAAAAGCATGGCTGTCGCATTTGCGGCGGCTTTGCTTTTTTAAATATGTTAGTAAGTTGTTATTGTGGGGCTGATATACTGTAGTCACCAAAGCCGTGAACGTTATCAACAACAGAAACATCAAAGTCAGAATCATAGCGATTGCTCTGAGTGCAGTCGCAGCTTTCTCGGCAGTCGGAATATTCGCGGGCTGCAACGCGGGAGCGTCAAAGGCAAAGACCGACACCTCGACAGTCGATGTGCAGAAGAAATACGCAGACTACGACGGCAAGATCAAGCAGATGCAGGCGGAGCTCAAGTATGCCGCGAAGAAGTCCGCCGCCGAAAAGGAAACCGAGGCTGAGCAGGAAGCCCAGATCGAGGAACTCAGAAAGCAGCTCAATGACGAGAAGTCCAAGAGAGAAGCCGCCGAGAAAAAGGCAGCCTCCCAAAGCGAGAGTCTGCAAAAGACAATAGACGACCTCAGACAGCAGCTAAAGAACAAGGGCGACAAGAACAAGACCGCAGCCGATAAGATCGCGCAGCTGCAGAAGCTTGTCGATCAGCTCAGGGATATAGAAAATCAGAAGAACACAAACGATAAGAAGTGGGCGGCTGAAAAGGCGGCTTTGGAAAAGACCATCAGCAGCCTCAAGGCTCAGATCAAGAAGCTCTTGGAGGAGAAGAAAGACCCCACGCAGCCGACAACAGCTCCCAGCCCAACGCAGCCGACAACGGCTCCTGCACCCACACAGCCCGCAACAACCGTACCTCTCGACTGGAGAAGCTGAATTAAATAAAAAATTAACGCCGAGGCAAGCGCATCGGCGTTTTGTATGTAAAGATGGGAAATTTGAGCTGATAACCTGCTGTGTGCAGTTCCGAAAAGTATCATCTCGCCTGAGGGGTTCAGTGCGGTGGGAAAGGTATCATCTGCGCTCTCGCTAAAAACAGTCCCCCGGACTGTTTTTCCTCGAACTCCCTTCATCCGCCACCGGCGGCGGTCGTTCTCGTCACCTTCAAATCCGGTTATCGGCCTATTTATGGAGCTGATAACCTGTTGTGTGCAGTTCCGAAAAGTATCATCTCGCCTGAGGGGTTCAGTGCGGTGGGAAAGGTATCATCTGCGCTCTCGCTAAAAACAGTCCCCCGGACTGTTTACTGTTTTCTTAACGCTCGCCTTCAAATCCGGTTAACCGCACGGGTTTAAATCAAGAAAAGGTACCCTGATGGGTACCTTTTCTTGATGGAGCTGATAACCGGATTTGAACCGGTGACCTCATCCTTACCAAGGATAAAAGGCGTTACACGCCTTTTTATGGACGCTCTACCTACTGAAAAACCCGCATTTTTACTGGCTTTTTTCGCCTTGCCGCTGTTGGAGCGTCCTATACAGTGAATTGTCAGACCGCTTCCCTTTTTTCTGTTCTTATTATAGCAAACGACCTGTAAGCGAAACAAGCCCTTTTGAATATATTATACACTTATTTACACATCTTTTTACATCGTCGAACATCTTGAAATCATATTTGAACGCCTTGAAACATCTTTTAATATCCGCTGAACATTATAAAGCCAAAAGCAAACGAAAAAAAGAATAAAAAACTTGAAAAAAGATTAGACCTATCCTATATATTAGGATAGGTCATTTGTTATAATATAGTCAGAAAGTGAGGGAGAGATAAAAACAAAAACCTCCAAACTTTCAAAATAAAATGAGGGTAGCGACCGACGCCAAGGAGATTTTACTATGACTAACGAAAAGACCAACACCAAAACCTACTTCACCATCAACTTTTTTGAGGGAACAATCAGCGGAACAAAAACCAGTTTCAACAGAGCGGGCAGAGGTATCAGCCCCTATTATGAGGAACTGACAGAGAAGATGAACGCACACCCCACCTTTACTCTCGTAATCAAAGAGCCGAAGAAAAAGAGCGACAAGCCCAAGAGAACCTATTATGGTATGGATTTTAAGTTCATGGAAAAGTATATTGCTATCCAGAAGAACAGCGAACAGCTTATGGTTGAGTATAAGGCAGTAAAGAAATTTGCGGAAGACGCCCATCTCAGCGTTTATCCTACTACAAAAAAGTGGTTTTTGGGTGAGTTTGACCCCGACGGAGAAGGCTTTGATATGGCAAAAGCAAAAGAGGAAATCAAGCAGTTTGGAATGGACAACGCCATTCTCAACGCCCAGAAGGAAAACGATGATACCAGCCAGACAAAAACGGAAAACGCTATTTCTACCGCTGAATTACCAATAGCTGTATAATAAAAGGAGGACACCATAATGAAAAACTACAAATTTGATTTCACAACCAAGACACTGACAATCACAAAGGCTTTTGCCGACGAAGCAGAAATTCCCACCACAGAGGAATATGCCATTCTGATGAAATTCCAGCAAGACTTCCCCAATCTCAAAATCGTGCGCAAGACCCACAAAACCCCTTCCAAGTATCACACCAAGAGCGGAGAAGTATATAACTGTAATCAATACAAAAACCTCTCCTACGAAAATATGGAGCGTTTTATGAACGCCCTTCCAGAAGGTGAAAGCAAGGAAAAGGTTTTGGAATATTACAACTTCCTCCGCAATAACGCTGGCGCAATTCAGACCAGCGCATACAAAACAGTGCGCGAGTGGTTTGTTGATCAGTTTCCGCTGTATCGCAAAAACCCGCTGTTCTACTTAAAGAACGAGGTCAAGGTTATCGAAATCAAGGCATTTACGGAGCAGCAGGAAAAGCAGATAGCACAATAAAAAGTTAATCGCTGAATTAACAAAACAATCCCCCCTCTCTTTATATCTTGTTAAATCAGCGAATTAAAAATGGAGGAATAAACTATGCTGGAAAAAAGGCTTTATAAATTTGACGAAATTGCTGACTATTTGGGGACGCGAAACAATCAAGGCTTGCGTAATAAACTACAACGTTATGGTGTGAAATTTCAAGAGGAAGGGCGAGGAAGAATGAAAACATTTAACATTCTTTCAATCCCAGACCCCTTTCCGCTGTATTGTGTGTTCGACCTTGGAATCGATTATCGCACTGATTTCAAAAAACTGCGTGATTTCACTTTCTTCCTTTTGCGCGATGATGATTTTTCTGGACGAAGCGGGGAAATGATGGAAGAATACCTCCATAACGGCGGTTATCAAATTTCGCGTCAAACCATAGCGAAATATATTGCCCTTTATGAGCGAATGGATTTGATTGCGACAAACGGCGAAACAGTCTATTACAGAGTGTATCACGAAGGACTACTCCAAAAGCACGAAGTTATCACAAAGGAGCTTTATTGTAAAGCGTGGAGCGTCTATTGGAAAAAACGCAGAAAGAACGCTGACAGTTTGCTGGCGTTCAGGTGTATGTATAACTTTCTTGATGGCGTTCCACGCAAGCAGAACAAAATAGTAAAAAACGGCTTTTACACAGATACGCTCAACTCATTATCTGAATTAGTTGCGGAGAGTTTCTTAAATGAAAAAGCCGAATAATCCCACAATTAAAACTAAATCGCAGAATTAACATTATATTCCCCCCTCTTTCTGTATGATGTTAATTCTGCGATTTAATTTTGTCAAATTCCTTTAATCCGTTTTTATGATTTTTCAAACTTAATTGTAGGGAGTGGGCGCAAGCACCCACTCTGTCGTGGGAGGCTTCGCTCCCACGACGGCAAAAATTATAAAGGTGGTGTTTATCATAGATAAAATAAAAGACCTTCCCAACGAGGAATGGCGAGAAATAAAAGGCTACAGCGGCAAGTATCTTGTCAGTAATATGGGACGCATAAAGAGCCTTAAACACAGAAACGCGAAATTGCTGACGGCGTTTCCGAATAACAAAGGTTATCCAAGAGTAGCGTTGTGTAAAGAAGGATAGCCCAAATATTTGTTAGTCAGCAGATTAGTAGCAGAAGCATTTTGCGCGAACGCCGATCCAGCGAACGCAAAGACAGTCGATCACATCGACGGAAATAAGCTAAACAACCGCGCCGATAATCTGCGTTGGTTATCCTTCGCGGAAAATATGCGCGAATACTCCAAAAGAAAGAGAGGAATAAAAGATGGTAAGAGCTGATTATTTTGATAATCCAGACCATTTGCCAGATTATTATGATACGATGTATCTTGACGGCTTCGAGCCTTGGCAAATTCTGGAAGCCGCCCATAGAACGCTTTACAAGCGTTATTTGGCACAGAAAGAACAACAGCCAGAAGATTATAATATCAAATTCAATTCGGAAATCAAGGTGAAGAAATGAGAAACACAAGCCAGTAGGATAAAGAGAAAAAGAAGAAAAAACGTGAAAGTGAATTGGAGAGCTTCATTTTTTCGCTTATGGAAAAGAGTATGAAAAAAGCGCTTGACGCAGCCCTTGACGATATATTAAAGGACTGGAAATAACACAGCGGAGGAACACAGTTTGTCGTGTTCTTCCGCTTTTTTCGTTTTACGGTTTTGTGGTTTGTCTTGCCGCTGTCAGCCGCAAAAATCGTGATTAGAAATCATAACCCTATTCCAAAAGAGAGAGAGCCACGCCAAAACGCAGTAGGGCAACGAAAAAATTTCTTTCCCATAATACACCGCCCACCTAATTTGCGGTTTGCCGCTGTCCAGAAAAACAACTGTTTTCGACTGCAACTTTTCGGCGGTAAAAACTGCGCCGAAAACGCCGAAAAATGTATGTAAAGTGTTCAGGAAATTCAGTCAGTCTTTTCGCTGACACCCTCCCCTTTTACATACTCAACCAAATCCCCAACCTGACAATTTAAAAGAGAACAGATAGTATCAATAGTTTTCCACGACACTAATTCCTGATGTCTAATCTGTTGGAGATATGATTGTCCAATCAGTTTTTCTTTCCTGAGTGTCGTTGAAGAATAGCCCTTCTTTTTCAATTCTGCCATAATATCCACCTTATAGCGGATTGCCATAAAATGCGCCTCCTTTCCCATTATCTATATTCTACCATAAATAAGCACTAAAATCAAGTGCTTATTTTCAACAAAAATAGCACTGAATCTTAGTGTATTTTGCCAATAGACAACACCAGATATTAGTGCTATAATATAGACAATGAAAACACCAAATAAATCACAAAGGAGATTACCAAAATGACAAAGAACGAAATCATCACCAAAATCGAAGCCCTCAACGAATGGGAGGCACTGATGGAAGAAGCCAAGGCAGAGGTTGAAGCACTCCGCGACAGTATCAAGGCTGAAATGCTTGACAGAGATATTGAAGAACTTGCCGCTGGACAGTATATCGTCCGCTGGACTTCTGTTCTCACCAACCGCTTTGACACAACGAACTTCAAAAAGGCACACAGCGACCTTTACAAAAGTTTTACCAAGCAAATCAACAGCAGACGCTTCACAGTCAGTTGCTAAACGACAAAAGCCCTCTGCGGACAGCAAAACGTCCGCAGAGGGAGAAAGGACAAGACTATGATTTACGGTTATGCCAGATGTAGCACCAACGAAACAAAGCAGGATATTCAGCGGCAAACCAGAGAGCTGAAAGCCGCTGGCGCGGAACAGATATTCCTTGAATACGAACATGGCGACAGTGCCGTAAAAGAGCAGCTTTCCACGCTTTTGGAGCTTGCGCAAGCTGGCGACACCATCTTGACGCTGGAGGTTTCGCGCCTTGCCAGAAGCACCAAGCAATTGTGCGAAATCATAGAAACAGTCAAGGAAAAGTGCTTGCGGCTGTCCATTGTCGGCAGTATTTGCGTAGATTGCAGCAGCGGACAAATCGACCCTATGACAAACGCCTTTATTCAAATCAGCGGAGTATTTGCCGAATTGGAATTGCGCATTATCCGCGATAGAGTGCGTTCAGGTATGGCAAACGCCAGAGCCAAAGGCGCAAAGATAGGCAGACCGCACATAACCGCTGACGATATTCCAGCGTCGTTTCTTCGCCATTATCCAGCGTATAAGGCTGGCAAGATGAATTTGTCGGAGCTGGCGAGAATTTGCGATTTGAGCAGAACAACGGCTTATAAGTATATTGGACTGTTGGAGGGGTAAGAAAAGGAGCGCGACACACGCCGTGCTCCTATTCTTACCATTATCTATCTAATCCACATATCCAGTTTAAAATATCATTACACTTATCTAATGGTGTTCCTGACCCTTTTCCTAACTCAACTTGTTCAATAGTTGTTGGTGTGTATGATAAAAATTCTCGACCCATAACTTGAATTCTTTTACCATCTAAATATTTTGATATATAAGAAGTCTTTGCTTTGTTGCATAATTCATCCGTAAGTTCGATATCAACAATCATATGCCCGTCATAACACATGTGTTTCATCTCGCTTTTCTTTGTAATCGTTGTGTAATCTCCTCCTGTTTTATAAACACCACCTGTTGTTACACCACCGACAGTCACAGAGCCATAATGAATGGTTTCAGGATTATACTTTAGTTTTCCTGTATAGTGGTTTTCAATAGTAATAATTTTTCGCAGATTTGGATTTCGCTTTTTCAAATAAACAATTCCATCTCGGAAATCAACAGAGTCTTTTGTTAGTTCAATTGTTTGAGTATGCTGTTCGTCTTTTTCCGCATCCTTTGAAATTCTAATTCCTAAAACCAATGCGATTATACCTAAAACCGCAAGCCACGCTCCAACGTCAGCAGAACCAGAAAAAATCATAATAAAACCTATTGGAGAAGCAACGCCTCCAATACACGCCATTATTATTCCGCTTTTTTTACTGCCCATAGTTTCCTCCTTTAAAATAAAAAATGTGTAGCCCCAAACGGAACTACACACCCAAAACGCATAGCTCCATTTGTTACCACACAAACTTCTTGACTATTACCAACAGGAAAAGTCCAAGAGGGAGCGTCTGCGGTTTTGTCATAGCAAAATCGCAGACTATTCCTGTTAGATGTAATAGTCATAGTCATCCATATTCAAGAAGTAAGTGTGGTATCATCATAATATCATAATCAACCAAAAAATTCAATACTTTTTTCAATTATTTGAGTGAATAGTTCAAAATATTTAGCGATAGCCTTGCCGCTGTCGCTTTTCTTTTTGCTGTTGGTATGCTATAATGGAGAAAACCGACAACGGAGGGCAAGCGTATGAAAAAAGGAAACAGCGGCGTAAATATGGCAATCCGTTTGCTTTTACTGCGTGAATACCTTTTGGCGAACGCCGTAAAAGACCACCCAAAGCGGCGCGGAGAGATGGAACAATATTTGGAGAGCAAAGGCTTTCCAGTAGAGAAAAAGACGATATACCGCGATTTAGAGGTATTACAGGACTACTTTTATCTTCAATTGGAATATGACGAGCATAAAAAGGGCTATTATGTGTTGAACCCTCCTTTTGAACCGCACGAACTGCGCTATATGATTGACAGCGTTCAAGCGTCGAAATTCATCACAGAAACGACCGCCAACAGAATTACAAAGAAAATCCGCAATATGGCTGGCGAAAAGCTGCGGAAGGAGCTGAACCGCCCTTCATACGTTGCCGACAGAGTGCGGAGCAAAAATGAAAGCGTGGTAAAGGATGCCGACAAGCTCCACGAGGCTATCGCCGCAGACAGAAAAACGGCGTTTCGGTATTTCCGCTATTCCCCCGACAGGCGCAACCCCAAATCCTATTCCAAGAGCGGAGATAAAGTGATAGTCAGCCCCTTTGCGCTCTACTGGAACAGCGGCAATTATTATCTTTACGCCTACGACGGCAAAAAGTTTCGGTTTTACCGCGTGGATAGAATGGAGAGCATTTCTAAACCGCTGTTGGAGCGGCGCGAGGGACATGACCTTTTCAGAGAAAAAGACCTGACACAGCGGCAAGCCAAGGTTTTTGATATGTATGTGACTGGCAAGGTTTATAACATCACTTTCCGCTGTCATAATCATATTGCTTCCGCTGTGATAGACAAATTCGGCAAGGACATTATGATGATGACCGCCGATAACGAACACTTTACATTTTCGCAGAATGTGGAAATCAGCCCGCCCTTCTTCGCGTGGGTTTCGACCTTCGGACGCTCCATTCAGATTGTGAGTCCTGCCGCTGTCGTGGAAGAAATGCGGAATTTCCTTCAAAAATCAATGGATATGTATAAAGACGATGGGAACACCTGAAAAGATGTTCCCATTTGTTTCATTTATGTGTAAAGATGTTCAAAGATGTTCAAAGATGTTTCAAGACGCTTTACTACGTTTTTGTATCTTCTCTTTTGGATGATACATTTGCGCCAAGGGTGAAACGCTGTCATAATTCTTCGCTATATCAGCGTCGAAAATAGCACAATAGCGTTTGGTCATCGTCAGCGTGGAATGACCTAACAGCTTTTGGAGCGTAAAGGCGTTCCCTCCGCAATCAACCAGATATTTCCGCGCAAACGTATGACGGAACAGGTGTATGCTTGTCTTTTGAACGCCCCTCCGCTGATTGTAATGTGCTATCGCCAACCGCAGAGCGTTTTCGGAGAGCATACCGCCGTATTGATCGCAAAAGAGATAGTCCGTAGATGAACCGCCCCTTACAGTCATATAGCCCCTTAAAACATTAACCATTCGTGAGCACAGCGGAATAACTTGTATTTTGCCGTTCTTCGTATGACGGAAAATCACCTGATTGTCCGCTAAACTGACATCGCGGTTTTGAATATTGCGAATCGTGGCGGCACGACAACCGCTGTTCAGAAGAAAATTGACGATCACCCAATTTCGGTATTCGCAAAACTGACAATCAGCGGAGGGGCGTTCCAAGAGCAAATCTAATTCTTCATCGGTATAGGTTTCTTTGACGGTTTCCTTTTCTTTGATATTCGGCACATCGACGCTGACAATGTTTTCAGCCCTACACCAATTCAAAAAGGTTTTCACAACGCGGACATAAGTTGCTATCGAATTATGAGCAAGTCCCGCCGTCCGCATTTCAACGACCATTTCCTCCAGCTTGCTTTTGGTGAGGCTGTCCAGCGGCATATCAATATCAAAGTATTTTGAAATGTTATGGAGTACTTGATGATACTTGCGTATCGTCGCGTCGGAAATCCCCTTTGCTGTCTGAGAGGTGATAAACTCCTTCCAGACCTCTGAAAATTTTTTCTCTTTCCTTGTGTTCATTAAAATCCTTTTTTTGGACATAAAATCAGACCGCATCCCTTCACTGTTTTTTCCGAAAAAGGGACGCGGTCTGACATTTTGCGCTAAGATAGCAAAAATCCCCGAAAACCTAGGTTTTCAGGGATGTTGGAGCTGATAACCGGATTTGAACCGGTGACCTCATCCTTACCAAGGATGCACTCTACCTACTGAGCTATATCAGCGTGTTTTGCTCTCAACAGTTTCATATTATAACACATGTATTCGATAAATGCAAATGTTTTTTTAAAATTTTTTAAATTTTTTTTGAAAATGGCTTAAAATGTGCCTTTTGGGGTTGAATTTTTCTTTTTGCGGTGATATAATCATATATGTAATACGTTGAAACTAAGGAGTGGGCAGCAAACCCGCTCCTTTGTGTTTGTACTGAGGAGGGATATTGTGGCAAAAAGCAAGGGCGGCGTAACCGTTTCTAAGGTCTGGGAGCTTTGCGAGCCGATCGTCGATTCTCTCGGTCTGAGACTTTGGGACGTCCGCTATGTTAAGGAGGGCGCTCAGTGGTATCTGCGCGTTTTTATCGACAAGGACGGCGGCGTTGATATCAACGACTGCGAAGCCGTTTCGCGCGCGATCAACGAGCCTTTGGACGTTCTCGACCCCATCGACAACGCCTACTGCCTTGAGGTGTGTTCGCCCGGTATCGAGCGCGAGCTTGTCCGCGACGAGCATTTTGAGCAGTTTATCGGCGCAGATATTATGGTTAAGCTCCTGCGTCCCGTTGAGGGCGTCGGCAGAGAGCTCGACGGCAAGCTGAAGGCGTACTCCGACGGCGAGGTTACGATCATCGACCATGCGGGCGAAAACGAGCTGACCTTCAACAAGAAGGACGCGGCTTGGATTAAGCTCGACGATTTTGATATTTGACGGCGGCTTCGTGTTATTGACCGGCCGCTGATAACGAAAGGATTGATAGGAAAAATGACGAACAAGGAATTATTCGAAGCTCTGAGAATGTTTGAAAAAGAAAAAGACATTCCGATGGATTATATGCTCATGCAGATCGAAAAGGCGATCACCATCGCCTGCAAAAACTACTTCGACGGCAACGAGGACGTTATCTTCAAGGCTGACCCCGAGAAGAACTCCTTCGACGTTAAGCTCAAAAAGACCGTTGTAGACGAGGTTTTCGACCCCAGCTACGAGGTGAGTCTTGAGGAAGCCGCCCAGATCAACAAGAGAAAGAAATTCGAGATCGGCGACGAGATCGAGGTTCCGCTCGACCCCAAAAAGCTCGGCAGAATCGCTATCTCAGCAGCGCGCAACGTTATCCGTCAGGGTATCCGCGCCGGTGAGAAGGGTCAGAGCCTGCTTGAGTTCCAGAGCAAGCTCGGCGAGATCGTCACCGCCACTGTCGAGAGGATCGACCCCAAGAGCGGCATCGCCACCATCAAAATCGGCAAGAGCGAGGCTATGCTCCCCAAGAGCGAGCAGATCGGCTGCGAGAGCCTCAGCGAGGGCGACCACGTCAAGGTTTACATCGCCGACGTGAAGGACAACGAAAAGGGTCCTCACGCTATTATTTCGAGAAGTCACCCGGGCTTTGTCAGAAGGCTCTTTGAGCAGGAGGTTCCCGAGGTGTTCGACGGCATCGTCGAGATCAAGTCCGTTTCGCGCGAGGCAGGCTCCAGAACAAAGATGGCTGTTACAAGCTCCAACCCCGATATCGACGCTATCGGCGCCTGCATCGGTCAGAAGGGCGCGCGCGTCAACCGCATTGTAGCTGAGCTGGGCGGCGAGAAGATCGATATCATCGAGTACAGCGACGAGCCTGAGAAGTATATCTCCGCAGCGCTTTCTCCCGCGACCGTTACAAAGGTTGAGATCGTCGACGAGGAAAAGAAGAGCTGCAAGGCTACGGTGCCCGACGGTCAGCTTTCGCTCGCTATCGGCAACAAGGGTCAGAACGCACGTCTTGCCGCCAAGCTTACCGGCTGGAAGATCGACATCCGTCCGCAGAGCGGCTTCTACGGCGAGGACGAGGAGGACGAAGAGCCTGCCGCAGAGGAAGCGACCGGGGCTGAGGAGTTAACCGAGCCTGCCGGGGCTGAGGAAGCCGCCGGGGCTGAGGAAGCCGCCGGGGCTGAGGAAGCCGCCGGGGTTGAGGAGATCACCGGGACTGAGGAAGAAGCGGCTGAGGAATAATGAAAAAGGTACCGCTTAGAAAATGCACGGGCTGCGGCGGGATGAAGCCTAAGCGCGAGCTGATAAGAGTAGTCAAGTCGCCCGAAAAAAGAGACGCGGACGGCAATCTGATTGAAGCGGGCTCAGTTTCGCTCGACCTGACCGGGAAGAAATCCGGCAGAGGAGCGTATGTGTGCCGCAGCGCGGAGTGCTTTAAGCTTGCACGCAAGTCAAGACGCTTTGAACGCTCGCTGAGCTGTCAGATCCCCGACGGCGTGTACGACGAGATGGAAAAGGAATTAACGGAAGGCTGAGATTTTTCTTAACTGCCAACTGCTAACTGCCTGACGCCAACTGATAATTATGGATAAATTACTTTCATTTTTAGGCATTTGCCGCCGCGCCCGAAAGCTTGTTATCGGCGCGGAAACCACCGTGGATTCGCTCAACAGCGGCAAGTCGCGGCTGGTTATATATGCGGACGACGTTTCCGCCAACAGCCTGAAAAAGGTTCTCAAAACAGCCCGGAGCCGCGGAGTTGACGCACTGTGCGCGCCGCGGAGCAAGGATGAGCTGAGCATAGCTCTCGGAAGGCTCAGCGGAGTGCTTTCCGTCGAGGACAAGGGCTTTGCAGACAGGCTGCGCGAATTGATTTTGAACGAACAACAACAGGGAGGAGAATTAGATGATAAAATACAAGGTGAAGGATATTGCGAATGATTTGGGTGTACAAAACAAGAAGATTACCGAGATTCTCGAAAAGTATTGCGGCGTAAGCAAAAAGACCATGATGGCGCTCACCGAGAGTGAGATCGACGTTATCATCGACGTTGTTACCCGCGAGAACGCCGTGCAGAACTTTGACAAATACTTTGCTGCGCGCAACGCCAAGCTCGAAAACAACGTTCCCGAGAAAAAGACCGAAAAGACAGAGGGTCAGGCTGCGGCTGCCGAGAAGAAGTCCGACAAGCCCGCCGAGGAAAAGACCGAGGATAAGCCTGCACAGACAAAGCAGCGCAAGCGCAAGGTCATCGATACCCGTCAGACAAACGTCGACGTTGAGAGATACAACTCAAAGTACGACGACCTCGCGAGCGATACCTCAAAGTCGCGCAGCACCGACCGCGACCACACTACCAAAAAGCAGAAGTTCTCGAACAGAACCCAGAAGCAGCGCGGCAGACGTCAGGGCAAGCGCGAAACAGAGGCGGAGCGTCTCAAGAGAATCGCGATGGAGCGCAAGCAGAAGCCGATCACCGTTCAGATCCCCGACGAGATCACCGTCAACGAGCTTGCACTCAGACTCAAGGCGACAGTCGCCGAGGTTGTAAAGAAGGCGTTCCTCATGGGCACCATGGTTACAGCCACAGATACTATTGATTTTGACACCGCTTCTCTTATCGCGATGGAGTTCCACGCGAAGGTTGAGAAGGAGGTCGTTGTTACGATCGAGGAGAAGCTGATCGACGACAGCGAGGACGACGAGGCTAATCTCGTAGGCAGAGCGCCCGTAGTCGTCGTCATGGGTCACGTAGACCACGGCAAGACCTCTATCCTCGACGCTATCCGCCACGCAAACGTAACCGCCGGCGAGGCAGGCGGTATCACCCAGCACATCGGCGCTTACAGGGTTCAGATCGACGGCAAGCCGATCACCTTCCTCGATACCCCCGGCCACGAAGCGTTCACAACCATGCGCGCGAGAGGCGCACAGGTAACGGATATCGCTATCCTCGTTGTCGCTGCCGACGACGGTATCATGCCGCAGACCGTTGAGGCTATCAACCACGCCAAGGCGGCGGGCGTTTCGGTCATCGTCGCCATCAACAAGATGGATAAGGACGGCGCTAATCCCGAGCAGGTCAAGCAGCAGCTCACCGAATATGAGCTTGTTCCCGAGGAGTGGGGCGGCGACACACCCTGTATCCCCGTTTCCGCAAAGACCAAGATGGGTCTTGACGACCTTCTCGAGATGGTAGCTCTCGTCGCAGAGATGAAGGAGCTTCGCGCAAATCCCGACCGCGCCGCAAAGGGTACGGTCATCGAGGCTCGTCTTGACAAGGGCAGAGGTCCCGTTGCGACCGTCCTCGTTCAGAACGGTACGCTCCACAAGGGCGACATCATCATCGCCGGCACCAGCGTGGGCAGAGTCCGCGTTATGATGAACGACAAGGGCGAGAGAGTTCAGGAGGCAGGTCCCTCCGTTCCCGTTGAGATCACCGGTCTTGACGAGGTTCCGGTAGGCGGCGACACCTTCGACGCGGTTTCCGACGAGCGCCTCGCGAGAACCCTTGTTGAACAGAGAAGATCCGAGAAGAAGGAAGAGATCTTTAACGCCCAGACCAAGGTAACCCTCGACAACCTCTTTGACCAGCTCAAGCTCGGCGAGGTCAAGGAGCTGCAGATCATCGTCAAGGCTGACGTTCAGGGTTCGGTCGAGGCGGTTAAGCAGTCTCTCGAAAAGCTCAGCAACGAAGAGGTGCGCGTCAACGTTATCCACGGCGCGGTAGGCGCTATCAACGAGAGCGACGTTATGCTCGCCGACGCTTCCGGCGCCATCATCGTAGGCTTCAACGTTCGTCCCGACGCCGTTGCTTCCGCAAACGCCGAGCGTTCAGGCGTGGATATGCGCCTCTACAGCGTAATTTACGACTGCATCAACGAGATCGAGGCCGCCATGAAGGGTATGCTCGCTCCCAAGACAAGAGAGGTCGTTCTCGGTATGGCTGAGTGCCGCAACGTCATCAAGATCAAGTCCGTCGGCACTATCGCAGGCTCCTACGTCAAGAGCGGCAAGATCCAGCGCGGCGCAAAGGTAAGGGTTATCCGCGACGGCATCGTCATCGCAGACGACGCTATCGGTTCGCTCCAGCGCTTCAAGGACGCCGTCAAGGAGGTAAACGAGGGCTACGAGTGCGGTATCGGTCTTGAAAAGTTCAACGACCTCAAGGAGAACGATATGTTCGAGGTCTATACAATAGAAGAATACAGAGATTAATTATCAGAGCGGAGAGTTGAGGGGTGCGCCGCGGATTGTGCGGCGCCGCAACTCCACTCTTAACACTCAACGCTTCACTCTGATATATGAGGATAATATGGCTAGTCACAGAATTGAAAGAACAACCGAAGATATCAAGCGCGAGCTTACCGCGATTTTCCGCGAACTTAAAGACCCCAGGGTCAGCGGAGCGTTTCTCTCGATTGTGCGCGTTGAGGTGACGAACGACCTTTCTTACTGCACTGTTCACGTCAGCGCTATCGAGGGTCTTGACCGCGCCAAGGAGGCTGTCAAGGGTCTTAAATCCGCCTCGGGCTTTGTGCGCCGCGAGCTGGGTCACCGCCTTAAACTGCGCCATGTGCCTGAGCTGATTTTTACCGCTACCGACAGCATTGAGTACAGCGCGAACATCAGCCGCATTTTAAGCTCGCTCGATATTTCTTCCGACGTCCCCGAAAGTGAGGACGAGAGCGATGAATGATTCACTGCGTCAGGCGGCTGAGTTTCTCATGTCGCACGACAACTACGATATTCTGACCCACGCCTATCCCGACGGCGACACCCTCGGCAGCGGCTACGCGCTTTGCAGGGTGCTTCGCGGTCTCGGCAAAAAGGCAAGGGTCATCAAAACCAACCTGCCCAAGGACTTCGTTTTCCTCGCGGAAGGTCTGGAGGAACAGAGCTTCGAGACCCAAACCGTCGTCAGCGTTGACGTTGCCGACGAAAAGCTCCTCGGCTCAAACAAGGAAAAGTACCTCGGCAGGATCGACCTCTGCATCGACCATCACGAGATCAGCCGCGTCGAGGCTCCGGTAAAGTGCGTTGACGCCTGCGCTTCGTCAAACTGCGAGATCCTCTTTGAGCTGTTCTCCGAAATGGGGATCAGGCTTGACGTCGATACCGCGGCCGCGCTTTACACAGGTATTTCAACCGACACGGGCTGCTTTAAGTACAGCAACACCACGAGCAAAACGCTGCGGATCGCGGCTGAACTGCTCGACCTCGGGGTTGACTCGCCTGCTATCAACAAGGTGATGTTCGACACAAAGTCAAAGAAGAAAATCATGCTTGAGCGCGAGGCTTACGGCTCGCTCGTCTACTGCGCCGGCGGCCGCTGCGCAATTATCGCGGTCACCCTCGAGACAAAGCGCAGGCTGGATGTTAACGACGACGAGCTTGAGGGACTCGCGTCGATTCCGCGTCAGATCGAGGGCGTTGAAATCGGAATAACCATCCGCGAGAAGGAACCCGATGTATTCAAAATCTCCGTCCGCGCCAACGAGCGCCTTGTTAACGCGGCGCAGTTCTGCGCGCGCTTCGGCGGAGGCGGTCACGCTGCCGCTTCAGGCTGCATGATCAAGGGAAGTCTTGAGGAAGTAACCGCCAAGCTGCGCGCGGCGGCAGAGGAGCTGCTGTGAACGGCGTTCTCGTGATCGACAAGCCGGCGGGCTTCACCTCCTTCGACGTTATCGCCGTGGTGCGAAAGCTCACGGGTCAGCGCAAAACGGGGCACACGGGCACCCTCGACCCGAACGCCACCGGAGTTTTGCCGGTGCTGCTCGGCTCGGCTACCAAGGCTCAGGATATTCTGCCCGACCGCGACAAGTCCTACACCGCCGGATTTCAGCTCGGTCTGCGCACCGACACCCTCGACGTCTGGGGCGAAGAGCTTGAACGCGTCAAAACGGATATTAGCGAGGAAGCGGTTCTGCGCGCGCTTGAAAAATTCCGCGGAGAGATTATGCAGGTTCCTCCGATGTACTCCGCTATCAAAAAGAACGGCAAACGGCTTTACGACCTTGCAAGACAGGGCGTTGAGGTTGAACGCGAGGCAAGACCCGTCACCGTTTACCGCCTTGAGCTTGCTTCGTTCAGCAGGGAGGAGCAGCACGGCGTGCTTGAGATCAAGTGCTCAAAGGGCACCTACGTACGCTCGCTTATCGACGACTTGGGCAGAGAGCTTGGCGCGTGCGCCGCTATGGATTCGCTCAGGAGAACCGCTGCCTGCGGCTTTGACCTGAGTGACTGCGTCACTTTGGAACGTCTGAGGGCGCTGGCGGAACTTGGAAAAACTGATGAAATTCTGCTGCCGGCAGACAGCCTGTTCGTGACATTTCCGGAAATTCGGGTGTCTGAGGCTCAGGCAAAACGGTTTTCAAACGGCGGAGCGCTCGATATTTTGCGCACTTCGCTTCGAAATACCCCTGTTCCGGACGGTTCCGTTTTCAGGGTTTACGACGGCGGAAAAAACTTTCTCGGACTCGCAAAAACCGAGGAAAAAAGCGGACTTTTGAGGATTTTTAAGCTTTTCTCAAGCTGACATTTTCTATAAAAATAACACTGAAAGCAGAAGCGAAAATAGACCGCTTCTGTTTTTTTGTTAATTATCGTAAAAAAATATGATAAAAGTTATTGCAAAATGAAATGGCTTTTGTTATAATTATACTGTTCATTAATATGTTCAAATTTACAAAGGAGGAACAAAAAGAATGAGAAAATCAAAAAAGCTCGTTAGCCTGCTTCTCGCTGTTGTTATGACACTGTCTTGCTTTGCATGCCTGTCATCTGTCAGCGCGTTCGCGGCTGAGGGCGACACACTCAAGGGCGACGTTGATAAGAACGGCGAAGTGAATATCACTGATGTCAGCATTATTCAGATGTACGTAGCCAGCTTTGCAAATGTTGTTGAAAAGTTCAACGACGGCACGTATGATCTTGACGCGGCTGATGTTGATGATAGCGGCGCTATCGACATCGTTGACGCTACACTCGTTCAGCTTATCATTGCCCATGCACAACCCACAACTGCCGAGCCCACCACTGTTGAGCCTACTACCGTAGAGCCCACCACTGAGGCTCCCACCACAGAAGCTCCCACAACCGAAGAGCCCACTACAGAGCCCGCAGGTGAGGACATCTTTGTTCTCGCAGGTTCCGCTAACTTCCTTGAAAACGGTTGGTCGGCTGATCCCGGCGTCAATGTTATGACCAAGGGTGAGGACGGCGTTTACTCCGCAAATGTAAATGTATTTGCTGAGGAAGGCGCTCTCTATCAGGTTAAGGTTGTTCAGTTCGTAGGCGGCGACCCCGCTAACGCTGTATGGCACGGCATGGACGGCACAGACCTCAACTATGACTTCATGCTCAATGACGACGGCACTGTAACAGTAACCTACAACCCCGAAACAGCTGAGATCGCTGTAACCGGTCCGAGCGTAATTCCACCCGTATATGATATCAAGTCCATCGCTGCAGTTGGTAACGGCCAGGGCAACTTCCTCAACGGCATTGTCTGGGATCCCGCTGTTGAAGAGAACAAGATGGAAGAGGTTTCCGAGGGCGTTTACGAGATCACCTTCGAGGAATGCGAAACCAACACTGACTACCAGTTCAAGTTCGCTGCAAACGGCGGCTGGGACATCAACTGGGGTCTTGCAACCGACGTTGTTTACAACACTCCCATGGAGGCTGCTTACAACGGCGACAACGCTCTCCTCAACTATGAGTCCGAGGACGAGTACTTCGACGTAACTCTCCGCCTTGACATCACAGGCTGGGATACCATCAAGAAGACCGGCGCTAAGATCACCGTAGTTATCGAGGGCGCTCCCGAACCCACCACCGAAGAGCCCACAACCGTAGAGCCCACCGAGGCTCCCACAACTGCAGAGCCCACCACCGAGGAACCCACTGAGGCTCCCACCACTGAGGCTCCCACCACAGAAGCTCCCACAACCGAGCCCGCTGCCGAGGATGTCTTTGTACTCGCAGGTTCTTCCAACTTCGTAGAGACCGGCTGGTCACCCGATCCCGATTCCTACGTTATGGAGAAGGGCGAGGACGGCGTTTACTCTGTAGTTGTTCCCGAAGTAGCTGCAGAGGAAGGCGCTCTCTATCAGGTTAAGGTTGTACAGTTCGTAGGCGGCGACGCTGCTAACGCTGTAT